>CAMYSW010000023.1:0-15026 GCA_947297425.1 uncultured Porphyromonadaceae bacterium | reverse complement strand
GCATTGGATTCCGCTGCTGTGGAGAATCCGGCATACTGACGGATAGTCCAGGGACGGAGAGGATACATTGCGCTATAAGGACCACGCAAGAAAGGAGGAATACCCGACACGAAATCAAGATGCTCCATGCCCTCAAGATCCTCTTTAGTGTACACGGGCTTTACCGGTATAAGCTCCGCAGTCATCCATTCTTCGTCGACAGCGGGCATCTGACCTTTTCCGGCAAAGGTCTTTGTAATATCTATTTCTTTAAAATTCGGTCTCATGATCATTTGAGGAGTTTAGCGTTAAATCCGATAAGCGTGTCAAGCACATTCACTTTCACGTGGATAAAATTCTCGATACCCTGTGCCTTGAGGTCTTCCATACATGCCGGAGCTCCTGCCACAACAAACATAGCGCGGTCAGCAAGTTCCTTATATGCCTCAGGAGCGAACTCAGCATATTCATCATCGCTTGAGCAGAGAACCACTATGTCGGCACCCTTTTCAATAGCGGCATCCACACCTTCTTTAACTGTATTGAAGCCGATATTGTCTATGATCTCATAGCCTGCACAGCCAAAGAAGTTGGCAGAGAACTGAGCGCGAGCAAGGCGCATGGCAAGATTACCGATCGTAAGCATGAACACTTTGGGTCGGTGAGCGGCACGTTCGGTGTCAAGACGCAGTTTCTCAAACTGGCTTGCAGCGCGATCGAAATTAAGCCATTCAACTGCACCATCCTCCGCTTCTCCGGAATGGCATCCACATTTGCAGCATCCACCCTCGCTAACCTTGTCGATTGCTTTCTCTGTGAAGTTGGGATACTGGTTGGTGCCAAGAAGATTCTCTTTGCGGCGTGCAACATCAAGATGACGTTTCACTCCCGATTCGTTAACTTTTGCCTGAATCTCTCCTTTGGCAAGCATAGCGGCAAAACCGCCATTGTCCTCAACCTCATTGAAAACTTTCCAAGCCTGCTCGGCAATAGAAGCAGTAAGTGTTTCAATATAATATGAACCTCCGGCAGGGTCTACGACCTTATTAAGGTGTGACTCCTCACGAAGAAGAACCTGCTGGTTACGGGCAATTCTTTCGCTAAACTCATCCGGATTCTTATAGCAAAGATCAAACGGAAGTGTTTCAAGTGAATCAACACCGGCAAGAGCCGCGCTCATTGTCTCGGTCATTGAACGGAGAAGGTTCACATGAGAATCGTATAGTGTCTGGTTGAATTTGCTTGTAACGGCATGAACGAACATCTTGCAATTATCATCTGCTGCGCCATATGCCTTAACGATCTCTGCCCAAAGCATACGACCGGCACGGAATTTAGCAAGCTCCATGAAATAATTGGAAGAAATACCCATGTTAAATTTAACACGAGCTGCAACCTCATCGGCTGTCATACCCTCCTCTGTCATAATAGACATCCATTCAGCACCCCACGCCAAAGCATAACCAAGCTCCTGTGTGATGAACGCACCTGCATTATTGAACATGAAACTGTCAACAGCAAAACAGCGAATGCCTTTAACATCCTTAACGGCATCATAAAGTGCCTTACCCTCTTTTGCAGCATCCTTGGGGAAAGGAAGACCATGTTTGAGCAGACGGCGGAAAGGATTGTAATCAATTGATCCGCGGAACTCATTTTCAGCTCCCGCAGCCTTGATCACCTGAACAAGTTTGCCTGCCACTTCAACTGCCTTTCCGGGACAGCAAGTAATGTTTACTTCTACCTTCTTAAGGTCAATATCTTTAAGAATCACATTAAGGTCGGCTTCTGCTTTTCCATGATGCAAAGTTATGCCGAGAGATTCTGCTCCTTTGTCAAGAATATGACGGGCATGAGCATTGAGTTCCTCGTCTGTTGAGCCCTGCACTTCCTGACGTATAAGCCAGTCATTGTTATTGCGAGTGCCTCTAACGTAGGGAAATTCGCCGGGAAGCGATCCGATTGTGGAAAGGCCCTCAATATCTTCCTTCCTGTAGAAAGGCTGAACATTGAAGCCTTCATTAGTGCGCCAGACAAGCTTCTTGTCAAAATCCGCACCCTTCAAGTCGGCGGTAATCTTAGCCTTCCACTCTTCAGTGGAGACGGGTGAGAACACGTCGAAAAGAGTTTCTTTTTTTTCTGCCATTGCAAATAGCTTTTGTTTATGATATAGATTGGTTCAATTATTAACCAGTGTAATCCATGGCATCGTCAGGCAAATCGGAAAAATGACCTTTTCACCATACACGTGCATCATTATGCAAAGTTAAATAATATTTTCACTAAATTAAAACTTTATCAACTTTTTTTCTCAAAGTTAAGACTATCCTATTAATTCCTTGTCATTGCAGCGTAAAACCCGTGCAGGAAAGTCTTCAACCATCTGCATATTGTGGGTAGCCATAAGGATCGTGCGACCTTCATCAGCCAATTTATGGAGAAGGCTTACTATCTGGTATCCGGTCTGAGGATCCAGATTACCTGTAGGCTCATCGGCAAGGATAAGTTTCGGTTTATTCAACAATGCCCTGGCTATCACTATGCGTTGCTGTTCTCCACCGCTAAGTTCATGAGGCATCTTATAGCTTTTATTTTCCATGCCTACAGCCTTGAGCACCTCTTCTATACGCTCTTCAATCTCCGGTTTTGACTTCCATCCTGTGGCTTCAAGTACGAACCTTAGATTCGCTTTTGCAGACCGGTCCTGAAGCAATTGAAAATCCTGGAAAACAATACCTACATGCCTACGCAGATAAGGAATCTGCCTCCTCTTAAGGTGCAGCAAATCATATCCGAGCACCTCTGCCCGTTCACCATGGGTTATCTCCACATCGGCATACATGGTTTTAAGCAAAGAACTCTTGCCACTACCGACCCTGCCGACAAGATAGCAAAATTCACCCTCTTCCACCGTGAAAGTGACATCCTTCATCACGAGGCGATCCGCCCTCTCTATCTCTACTTTTTTATAATCAATAATTATTCCCATTGTCAGTAATCAGCTGAATATGTTTTTAAATACCTCTTCCACCTTTCCCACTTCCACTATATTTATACTGAAAGTATCTTTAATCCCTTTCAAATTTCCCTTGGGGATAATGATAGTCTCGAATCCTAATTTCTGAGCTTCAGAAACCCTTTGTTCAATCCTCGTGACAGTACGAATCTCCCCTGAAAGTCCGACTTCTCCAGCAAACGCTGTTTTACGGTCTATAGCGACATCAAAATTAGAACTCATTATAGAAGCAACCACTGCCATGTCAAGGGCAGGATCCGCAACTTTCAATCCACCGGCAATATTAAGAAAAACGTCCTTCTGCGACAATTTGAATTTAGCTTTCTTCTCAAGAACCGCCAGCAACATGTTTAGGCGACGCTGATCAAATCCGGTTACGGATCGCTGGGGCGTACCATAAGCCGCCGACGACACCAGAGCCTGCACCTCTACCATAAAAGGGCGTATACCTTCCATCGTAACGCCAATGGATATGCCGCTCATCTCTTCATCCCTATTCTCGGAAAGTAACATTTCCGAAGGATTCTTAACCTCCTTCAGACCTTTCTGCACCATTTCGTATATCCCAATCTCAGTTGTGGATCCAAACCGGTTTTTTATAGCCCTGAGAATCCGGTAGAGATATTGTCTGTCCCCCTCAAACTGAAGAACAGTGTCAACAATATGTTCAAGAACCTTAGGACCGGCAATGGCACCATCCTTATTGATGTGACCGACTAAAATAACCGGCACTCCCGACTCTTTTGCATACCTCAATAATGAAGCGGCGCATTCCCTTACCTGGGACACGCTTCCGGGCGCCGACTCTATTTCATTAGAACAGATAGTCTGAATAGAATCTACAACTACAAGTCCGGGAGCAATATTTTCTATCTGGGTGAAAATATTATCGAGATTTGTTTCACACAATATAAAAGTTTCTTCAGAAACTTTGCCCAGCCGGTCTGCTCGCAGTTTCAACTGCGATGCGCTCTCCTCTCCTGATATATAAAGAATCCGCCTATTGCGGATAGAGAGAATATTTTGCAACAGCAGTGTGGATTTACCGATTCCCGGTTCCCCGCCAATCAATGTAAGGCTACCGGCAACCAGACCTCCACCGAGAACCCGGTTTAATTCAGATGACGGCATCTTCATGCGCATTTCCTCCCGGACCTCAATCTCTGAAAGCTTTAATGGCTTACTACTTTTGACAAGACCTTTCTTGCCCGCCTTCCCCGGCTTTGCAGACACTTTCTCTTCGACAAATGAATTCCATTCGCCGCATCCTGGACATTTACCTAACCATTTCGGACTCTCATATCCACAATTATTGCAGAAATATACAGATTTTGTCTTTGTTGTTGCCATAAACAAATGAAGTTGTTTAAACAACTTCATTGCAAAATTAATGAATATTTTCAAACTTTTCCATTCTTACAACATTATAATAATAAAAAGATTTAATAAGTTTTATCATGAAATTTCTAACAGACGAAAAATTACTGATCGTTGGCGCAGGCGGAATGATCGGTTCAAACATGGCACAAACTGCCATAATGATGCACCTGACTCCCAATATATGTCTCTATGACCCTTATGCAAAGGGACTTGAAGGAGTTGCGGAGGAGTTATTACATTGCGGATTTGAGGGATTAAATCTCACCTATACCGACGATATAGAGGCAGCATTCACTGATGCCAAATATATTGTAACATCAGGCGGTGCTCCAAGAAAAGCCGGAATGACGCGCGAAGACCTGCTGAAAGGGAATGCAAAGATTGCCGAAGACTTCGGAAAGAACGTCCGTAAGTATTGCCCCGACGTGAAGCATATAGTTGTCATATTCAATCCTGCAGACATTACAGGACTTGTAACCCTTCTCTATTCCGGTGTCAAACCATCATGCGTGACAACCCTTGCAGCTCTTGACAGCACACGTCTCCGCAGTGAACTTGCAAAATACTTCAAGATATCTCCCGACAGGATAACCAACGCAAGAACATACGGCGGACATGGCGAACAGATGGCTGTTTTCGAATCAACTACAATGGTCGACGGCAAACCGCTTAAGGAAATGATAGAGACCGGTATCATTCCCGCAGACGACTGGACAGAAATGAAAACAAGAGTTATCCAGGGCGGCAAGAACATTATTGACCTCCGCGGCAGGTCTTCATTCCAAAGCCCTGCATATCTATCAATAGAAATGATAGCGGCGGCAATGGGAGGGGCTCCATTCAAATGGCCTGCAGGAGTCTATGTCAATGACAAAAAATTCAGTCATATCATGATGGCTATGGAGACTGTCATCAATAAGGATGGCGTTACGTTCAAACCCATAGACGGGACTCCCGAAGAGAATGCCGCCCTCGAAAAAAGTTATGAACACCTTTGCGCACTCCGTGACGAAGTTATCTCACTGGGAATAATGCCGCCAATATCCGAATGGGCAAAACTCAATACATATCTTGACGCAGAAACCATGTAATTTTTCACATCACTTGAAAAAGAGGATAGATGTTTTCCAACATCTATCCTCTTTTTTCTCAATAAAAATTTTTGTCATAATGATTTAAACATTATATTTGCCACCAAAATCATTTTAACCATTAAAACGATCATGAAGAAACACAATTTTTATGCAGGACCAAGCATCCTCAGTCCCTACACTATTCAGAAAACTGCCGAGGCTATCCAGGACTTTTCAGACATGGGTCTTTCCATTCTCGAGATTTCTCATCGTAGCAAACAATTTCAAGCAGTAATGGATGAAGCAGTAGACCTCACCAAAGAACTTCTGAATCTTCCCGAGAATTATCATGTTCTCTTCCTCGGTGGCGGCGCAAGTCTGCAATTCTGCATGGTTCCTTTCAACCTTCTTAACAAGAAAGCTGCATATATCAATACAGGCACATGGGCAACAAATGCAATAAAGGAAGCCAAGCTGTTTGGTGAAGTTGACGTTCTCGCTTCTTCTGAAGACTCCAAGTTTAATTACATCCCCAAAGGGTTCACGATTCCCTCAGATGTAGATTATTTCCACTTCACATCCAACAACACAATTTACGGAACAGAGATCCGTCACGACTTTGACACAGAAGTTCCGGTAGTTTGCGACATGTCGTCAGACATATTCTCCCGTGAGTTCGATCCTACAAAATATTCATTAATATATGCAGGAGCTCAGAAGAACCTTGCTCCCTCCGGTGTGACAATCGTAATCGTCAAAGAGGATGTCCTCGGAAAAGTGAGCCGTGAGATACCGACAATGCTTGACTATCGCACCCACATCAAGAAAGGTTCAATGTTCAATACACCGCCGGTATTGCCTATCTATTCCGCACTCATGACTCTCCGCTATTATAAGGAGATGGGCGGCGTCAAAGCAATGGAGAAACTTGATATGGAAAAAGCTGCTTTGCTTTATGATGAAATTGACCGCAACAAACTGTTCATGGGAACCGTGGCAGAAGAAGACCGCTCTATCATGAACGTTTGCTTCGTAATGAAACCTGACTATGCCGAACTTGAAAAAGATTTCATGGAGTTTGCCACTTCAAAAGGTATCCTCGGAATAAAGGGACACCGCTCCGTGGGAGGCTTCCGCGCATCTCTTTACAATGCACTTCCACTCGATAGCGTGAAAGTCCTTGTAGATGCAATGAAAGAATTTGAGGCTAAACATTAATCAGATTCCGCTATGAAAATATTAGTATTCACAGAGAAGCCTTTCGCTCCTGCAGCAGTAAAGGCGATAGCTGAAACAGTCAATGCATCCGGCAACGAACTTAAGCTTGTTGAAGGTGGCACACGTGAAGACTTCGTTGACGCTATTGCAGACGTTGACGCCCTTATCGTAAGAAGCGACAAAGTTGACCGCGCACTCCTTGACCATGCAAATAACCTGAAAGTGATCGTGCGTGCCGGTGCCGGTTATGATAACATAGACCTTGATGCCGCATCCGAGAAAAAAATATGCGTGATGAACACCCCCGGTCAAAATTCAAATGCAGTTGCAGAACTTGTATTCGGAATGATCGTGATGATGTGTCGCAATCAATATAACGGAAAATCGGGCACCGAATTAAAAGATAAATCCCTTGGCATATATGCTTATGGACAAGTGGGACGTAACGTTGCCCGCATAGCCAAAGGATTCGGCATGAAACTTGAGGCTCTCGATAAATTTGTTGATGATGCTGTTATGGAAGCTGACGGTATCAAACCGTTGCATGACGTGAAAGAACTTTTCACTAACAATGATTTCGTTTCCCTCCATATCCCGGCAACAGCCGAAACACGCAACTCCATCGGTTACGATCTTGTGACTCTAATGCCCAAGAATGGCGTGCTTGTAAACACCGCACGTAAGGAAGTGATTGATGAGGCAGGACTAATAAAAGCTTTGGAAGAACGTCCTGACCTTCGTTATGTATCCGACATAAAACCGGATGCCGCTGAAGAATTTGAGCATAAATTCGCGTCACGCGTATTCTTCACTCCTAAGAAGATGGGGGCACAAACAGCTGAAGCCAATTTCAATGCAGGCGTGGCTGCCGCCGAGCAATCCATAGCCTACCTTAAAGACGGTTGGAACAAATATCAGGTAAACCGCTTCTAAATTCGTTTTTAGAAATAATAGTATGAAAAGAGGTGCAGGAGTTTTCTTGCACCTCTTTTCATACTTGAAATCACAGATCTACAATCGGTAACGTTTCCGAAAATATTCGGAAACGTTACCGCTAATTTTTAAGACATAAACTGGTAAATATGAGGTTTATATGCTTAACTTTGCAACATAGAAACACGGATTGGAGCAAAATAATTCCGGTTTGACATGAAAGAATAAAGTTGACCTATAATCAAAAAAAATTTAAAATACCAGTTTATGAAAAGATTTACCACTCTCGCGATTTCGTTGGCTACGTTTTCTACAGTATCGCTAAACGCGCAGGACTTCGTAGTTCTATCCACCCCCGACGACATCCTCGAACACTCAATTGAAACTGAAAACGGAGCTAAAAACGCTTTAATGTCTGTGCTCGAAAATGCGGCAGCAACCGATGCTGAAAAAACCGCAGCAATGCAGGTTTATATGCAGAAAGCCGATCCTAAACCCGGATACGGATTCGATATGTCTTTTCTTATTCCTTATAACTCTGTTACAGCAGACAACAAAGGACAATACACCAAAGAGCGACTCGCCGAATACTGGCATTGCGATATCGAAGGAGTTCAACCTGATGCATCTTCCAACACACTGCAGGTAGATTCCGATACAGATAACGGCACATTCATGAGAATTTATTCTGCAGACAAGTTTAAAACAGAACAATCATTCAATAAATTTCTGGTTTATCAAGAGGCAGATCTTTCAGCCGGTGATTATGTACTTAAAATAAAAGCATTCACCAAAGGGGCGATAAACTGCTCAACGTTATCTGCCGGTGAATATAATTCCACTACAACAATCTCCAGGTCTCCCATGCAGGATATTTCCTTGAATTTTAAGATGGAAAATCCCGACAAAATCAAACTCGGAATCAAACGCAACGATGCCGCAGGAAGTTTGACACATGTTTGTTTCAATGACATGTTCCTTTTCAAGGTTTCTGATATTATCGAAATAAAGGATAATGCCGCAGGACCTCTCAATGCTGCTGAAAATGCGACGGTCCAGTTAAGCCGGACATTCAAGAACGACCGTTATTATCCCATATGCCTCCCATTCGTCGTCGAGAATTGGCGTGACAAATTCGAAGATCTTCTCCTTTGGAACAATTATACCGAAGGCGAGTTAAAATTCGCCACCGTTTCAGGAACAAACACTCAAGCCCGCAAACCATATCTTGTAAAATTCAAATATGATATAACCGAAGACAATTACATCATATTCGAGAATGTAAAAATACAATCAGGCAATGCCGGGACATGGGTAAAAGATGCTGAAAACATGCCTAAAATGGTTGGAAACTGGGCAGCTGGCACAATCCCGTCAAACTGTTACTATCTTGATGGCGATGAATGGAAACTAAGCGACGGAACAGCACCTCTTACATCTTTCTCGGCATATATTGACGCAACCGAATTGACAGAACGCCCCCTTACATTAAAAATGAACACGGGCACAACAACAACAGTAATAGAGACTATTCAGAGAGACTCTGAAGATTCCATCATAAGCGTGCATAATCTACAAGGCATATTCATAAGGAATGCAGAGAATATGTCTGAAGCACTTGATAATCTTCCATCAGGTATTTATATTGTTAATGGTAAAAAGATTGTGAAACACTAATCAGTAGCAAATACTGGATATGACAGCGTTTCTGCAACGCTGTCATATTTTTTTAAGCAATTACAATGATTATGGCAATACGCAGAATAATCGCATCCGCTGTTTTTATGTCCATTTTCTTTGCAGCAGCGTCGGCTCAAAGCGGAGCCTATCTCATCGAAGGCGAAGCATTCCAATTCAAAGGGAAATGGATAGAGGAAAAATCATCCGACTGTCTGGGTTCTTCAATGCTACGTGTCTATCAAGACAACAACTCAAATCCTGAATCCGATGCACTTACTGTTGTAAATATAACTGAAACCGGAAACTATAATATATGGGTGAGGTCGCAGGATTTTCTCAATTCAACGCGTCCTCGGACATTCACTCTGACCATAGGCGACATCCGCATGGAGGAATGTGGGAACCATGGTCATGCCGGTTTCTATTGGCAGAAAGTAGGCAATGTAGATTTAGAAAAGAAGCAAACACTTCTCAGACTTTCTGACACGGGACTTTATTTCGGTAGATGCGACGCCATACTCATAATTAAGGATAAAGATACAGATCCAAACAGGCTGACAAATGCAGAAATTGCAAAGTGGCGCAGAAATCCGGTCTCAATGCAATATGAAACCGAAAACCTCCCGCAATTGCCAGAACCTGTAGAAATAACATCCGGATACACTACTGCTGCATCTGCATCCAACGACAACATAAGAATCAGCTTCATCAAAATGCCGGACGGCAGAATCGTATGCAAGAATGATTATTTTGCCAATGGGGCATGGAGACGTTTCTCCGGAAACATGGAAGACAATCGCGTAGCAATAATTTCCAATAAAAGCGACCTTTCATTAAACCACAATCAGTTTTTTCCTGCTTGGGATTCATGTAGCGTGTCCAGAAGTTTTACAATTGACGATAAAAAATATCAAGTAAACATAGATGGAGACAACAGCAACCCCTTCTTTACAGGAAACCTGACAGAAGCACGAGCTATATCCGTATCCAAGACTGAACCGAACACCATAAAAGTCGGATACGATTGCGGCTCCATCGGTTCGTTAACAGGTTATTGGACAATACCCGCATCCGGCTCTCACATATCAGTCAAATTTGATTTTAAAGCCAATAATGAAGGTATGTACTCTGTTGTGATGCATAGTCTAAAGGGGATTGAAGAAGAAGCAGTAACCGGAGTTATAATGGCACCTATGTATTGTGGCAAACGTATCCCGTCCACACCATTGATGCTCTCATCATCGATGATGACACAATGCATGGCATGCATTGAAGCTTCAACCCCTACCGGAACAGTTTCGTCATTTGCCAGTGCGGACCTTAATTCTTTCTCAAACGAATGGGGATCATATGACCACTCCCCTATCGGATTTACATTGAGAAACTGTTACAATGAAATGCAACCGGTAGCCATTTCTCCAATTCCAGGAATGAAAGACTCCAAAACAGTGAAAGATGGCATAATAACCGCCAACTTCAATATCGGCATCATGCAAGGCAACTTATCCGATGCGATAGAATATGTAAGTGACAACATATTCGAAGTGTCCTCATATCGCAAACAAGACAGCCGCTCTTTAACAAAAACACTTGAAAACATAACATCCCTACTGAAAGACGACAATTTCAGCGGATGGGATAACTCATCAAAAGGTTTTTGGGATATTGAAACAAATGGCAAAACCTCGCCAACAGTGGTTCAGTCTTCCCCATTGTCAATTATTGGGGCGGCAATGATCCATAATGACGAAGAGATGTATATAAAGCGTGCATTACCCACTATTGAATACGCACTCTCTCGCAATGGATTCAGGACCTGTATGACAACTCCCCAACAGCTGAATCCGATGGAATCACAATTCCCTACAACATTATACGAAGGAATAAATCTTTTAAGCGGCTATCTGAACCCATGGCTTGAGAAAATTGCGATACCTTCCGGATCGGTTCGCTCTCCCAAAGGATATTTCTGCAATGTAATGCCCTTCAGGCAACAATTATCTGCATATCATATGACCGGGGATGAGAAGTATATGGAGAATGCAACTACACTTGCAGACAAATATGTATCAGAAATCATTAATGGGAACAGCCAGATTTTTGCCCAAGGAAGTTTCTACAATAGTCAGATGTCCCCTGAATGGACATCATTAATCGACATGTATAGCACAACAGGAAACATGTCTTATATTGAAGCGGCAGCAACAGCTGCCACCCACACCATAGCCGGTGTTAAGACCTGGCCTAAAGTAACCGACGGCAACCAGACAGTGCACACCGGAAATAAGTATGATGGAGTGACCACAATATGGTGGAAAGGTGCCGAACAATACAGATTAGGGTTTCCTCGCACAGACGGAGATGCACCGGAGCATGACGTGGAAGCTTGGAAAGTGTCGTCGGTAGGACTCGGCATTGAACAGCCTGCGACTTACTTCGTTCGCAATTCCGGAAAAACAGTCAGACCCGTTTTTATGAATTCCTGGGCACCACGACTGACCGAACTATCACAATATTCCGGCAAACAAATCTACAATACCTATGCCAGGAATGCCATAATAGGGAGATATGACAACTATCCGGGATATTATGCAACCGGATATACAGACATAATATCTTCTGAACAATTCCCATATGTCGGACCAGACGTAAGTTCCATATATTTCCATCATATTCCCGCTCATTGGGCAATGATACAGGATCAACTTATTACAGACATTGTTTGCAAATCCAAAGGCACGATCAACTTCCCTACCGCCCGTCAGGAAGGGTTTGTATGGTTCTCAAATAATATATATGGAATTGCCACAGGAGAGATACTCGGACAAGAAGCCTCAATCTGGATGCCCCAAGGCACTATAGAAATTGATAATCCGGCAATAAACCATCTTTCAGCAAGAAACAAGGATCGTTTATATGTAATGCTAACCAATGATGACGAGACAGAATCTGCCGCCACGGTTTATTTTAGGAAAACATTGCCGCAGAATATACTCGGAACATATGCAACTTTACATGACACAGATGGAAACACTTCAATAATTTCCTTTGATAAAAATGAAATCAGTATAAACATTCCACCTCATGATATTGTCATAGCCGAATTTGAAGCTACATGGGAAGATGCAGTCATCGCTCCGGTGCTTGACGACGGAATGAGAATCATTGACACCGAAACTGCAGCGGGGAATGTATATCTTTATCGCATACGTTCACCTTTCGGTTGGGATTCAATATACGGTTTCGCAGACTGTGGCGACATTAAAGAGATATCAATTTCCGTGGAATGCAACGGAGAAAAGAAGATTGTTTCATCATGGCCGTTTGAATGGAGCTTCTCGAAGTTCAATTATGACGAACCTTTGAAAATAAAGATAGACATAATAGAAAATTCTACTATCCTGAACACGATCTCCGATGGATTCATTTCAATTCCTACAATAGTCCATGAAAAAGAATCCGACAGTAAGCCGTCGCTTAATGGAATATACAGGATAGACGGCGTAAAAACAGATCGAATGGATCTACCAGGATTATATATTGTCAATGGAAGGAAAGTAATAAAGTAATAGATCATGTGTAGCAGGAGTGAAATCAGAATTTTCCACTCCTGTTACATTATATTATACATATGTTTTGATTAATTTGCAAATGTTAGAAGCTTAGACTGGGTCTGCTTCTAAAAATTTATCTTATATTTGTAAAAAATTAGGGATATGGAGCCAAACTCATTTCAACTCCATACTCTTAATGATCCGATAAACTTCTTTAAAATCGCATTGCCATGAATAATCATGTAACGATAAAAGACATTGCAAAAGCTCTCGGAATCTCAACATCTACAGTTTCCCGTGCACTCTCAGATGCATGGGATATCAAACGCGAAACCAGGGATCAGGTATTGGCAATGGCTAAGCAACTTAATTACAGGCCAAACATAAACGCAAAAAATCTTCAGAACAAACGCAGTGGGACCATTGGAATAATTATTCCTGAATTTGTGGGTAGTTTCTTTCCAAATGTCTTGATGGGAATACAAGAAATACTGAATGAGCATAAATACCATATGATCATTACCCAAAGCAGCGAAAACCGAAGGCAGGAACTCGAAAACCTAAACCTCCTTCAGGAACACATGGTAGACGGAATAATGATGTCAATTACTATAGAAGGCGGCAACGAGGATACGTATAATGAAATTATTGAAAGGGGGCTACCTATGATATTTTTTAACCGCTGCCCCAAAAACGTAAGAGCATCAAAAGTGCTTATTGACGATTGCCTAATGGCTGAAAAAGCGGTTGAACACCTTATTTCAACAGGCAGGAGAAATATTTACCATTTCATGGGACCCGAAAACCTTGAGGTTACAAGCAAACGGGCACAAGGATTCAGGAACGTGCTCGAACGTAACGGGATTAACCCGGCAGGAAAAATCATTCCCTCCGGAATATTCATAAAAGACGGACAGTTCGCCATGTCCAAGATGCTGGCAGAGGGTGGAGAAATGCCGGATGCCGTTTTCTGTTTTAACGACCCTGTTGCAATCGGAGTGATGAAAGCATTAAAAAATAACGACATCAAAGTTCCGGATCAAATTGCAATAACCGGCTTCAGCGAGGGATCCATGGCTACCGTTGTTGAACCTCAACTGACATCCGTATTACAGCCAATGAAAGAAATGGGAAGGCAAGCGGCACAACTCATGATTGATCAATTGAAGTCAGAACGCAAGCTTTCACCCAAAACTATTTGCCTTGATGCCACCCTTAACATACGGGAATCTTCAATCACCGCATGATAATAATACCCAATTGATAAGGAAGAACATTTGACCGCATTGTTACGAATCACAATGCGGTCTTCTTAGTTTATAAAACAGTTTAAATTCCGAAAACGTTCCCGAAAATATTTCGAAAACGTTCCCGCTAATTTTTATGTAAGTTTACGTAAATCACTTTCTTATATTCCTTATATTTGCATTAAACTTAAAATATATACCTGAAAAAATGAGCAATATCGACCTAATCACAATCGCGATTTTCTCAATTGGAGTGCTGCTCACCGGAGTTGCATTTTCAAGAACGGGAAGAAACATGAAAAGTTTCTTCGCAGGAGGAGGCAACATGCCATGGGGCATGAGCGGACTCTCTCTCTTTATGGGATTTTTCTCGGCAGGCACTTTTGTTGTCTGGGGTTCAATCGCCTATTCCTACGGAATAGTGTCTGTCATGATTCAGCTGACAATGGCAGTGGCTGGATTCATTGTCGGAACATGGATAGCACCGAAATGGCAACAGACACATTGTCTCACTGCCGCATCATATATCAGAGAGCGTCTCGGAATAAACGTTCAAAAATTCTATACTTATATTTTCTTGATAGTATCCGTATTCACAACCGGTAGCTTTCTATATCCGGTAGCCAAGATTGTTGAAGTGTCTGCCGGAATCCCCTTGACTGCTGCAATACTTATTCTCGGTGCTTTCAGCATGATATACGTGTCAATAGGAGGATTGAGAGGTGTTGTTGTCACAGATGTCCTTCAATTTGTCATATTGTTTTCTGCCGTGGCAATAGTGGTTCCTCTATCTTTCGAAAAAATAGGTGGTGTATCTTCATTCATGTCAAATGTGCCTGAAGATTTCTTTTTACCGGTGAGAGGAGAATACTCCTGGTGGTTTCTCATAGCTTTCTGTATATATAACTCATTCTTCTTAGGAGGTAATTGGGCATATGTGCAAAGA
>CAMYSW010000022.1:0-15058 GCA_947297425.1 uncultured Porphyromonadaceae bacterium | reverse complement strand
GAACCACACTCACACGCGTTGCTGTCTTATTAAGATCTTCCCTTACGGAATGCTCAAGCAGCTCGATGTGATTAAGTGCCTCATATTTCGTATAACCGATACGCTTCACGAAGTCCTTGATCGACGATGGAGTATATCCCCTCCGGCGCAATCCGCGGAGAGTGGGCATGCGGGGATCATCCCAACCGCTCACGAGACCCTCCTTTACAAGTTGAAGCAGCTTTCGCTTACTCATAACCGTATAGGTGAGGTTAAGGCGATTGAACTCTATCTGGCGAGGACAATAAGAATCATCAGCAAGCTCTTTCACGAAATACTCATAAAGCGGACGATGAGGCACGAACTCAAGCGTACATATCGAATGTGTAACCCCTTCGAAATAGTCGCTTTGCCCGTGTGCGAAATCATACATAGGATATACCTTCCACTTGTCACCGGTGCGCCAGTGTGGAGTCTTGATGATACGATACATTATCGGATCGCGGAAATGCATGTTGTCACTCGCCATATCAATCTTGGCGCGAAGCACCATTGAGCCTTCTTCAAATTCACCGGCATTCATTTTCTCAAACAAGTCGAGATTCTCTTCTACCGGACGATCCCGATACGGACTGTTCTTTCCTGGCACCGTAGGTGTCCCTTTCTGCTCTGCTATCTGCTCACTTGTCTGCTCATCCACGTAAGCCTTGCCTTCCTTTATCAAACGTACAGCAAGATCATATAATTTCGGGAAATAATCGCTGGCATAATAGAGACGGTCTTCCCAGTCATACCCGAGCCAGTGAATATCTTCCTTGATAGCTTCCACATATTCAGTATCCTCTTTCTGGGGATTGGTATCGTCGAAACGAAGATTGCATGTGCCTCCAAACTTCTCTGCCGCACCAAAGTCCATAATGAACGCCTTGGCATGTCCAATATGCAGATATCCGTTCGGCTCCGGCGGGAAACGAGTGTTAAGACGTCCCCCGTTCTTACCGGCTTCAAGATCTGACTTGATTTCCTGTTCTATGAAATTGAGACCACCCTCACAGAGAGTTTCCTCTTCCTTTATAATTTCTTCCATAAATACTCGAATTTCTTCTAAAATGCAAAATTACGAAAAAAATCCTATAGAATTGACCATAGGGATTATTTCTTGAAAAAAGAAACAAAAAAAATCGGACCCCGGTCTTCAGACTGGAGTCCGTGATGCGTGCGGACCTCAATTGACACTCATTGCAGAAAATGAAGTGCCGGATAGTGTGGCATATGTTCTTGCGAACTGACGTAAAAAACTGAGCGTCGATTTCCGCGGCGAGGGAACCACATCTACATTGTGATCCATGTTTAGAGTAAAGTGGGAATCGTGCATCATAGGCAATTTTATTAAACAAATTCACCTATATAACGTCTATGCCACTATTTTTATTATCGCAATGATTAAATTAGCTTTCTGCGATACAAAATCACAACGTAAGAATTATATCCTTTTCGGTAGCGATCCTGCGCAGATTCAATATAGCGTATCGCATACGTCCGAGGGCCGTATTGATACTGACTCCGGTAATTTCAGCAATCTCCTTGAAACTCAATCCCTGATAATACCTCATTATCAACACTTCTCGTTGCAAGGTAGGGAGTTCTTCAATAAGATACTTCACATCTTCACGTATCTGCTCGGATATTATCATATCTTCTATTGTCTCCTCGCAAAGTTCCTTTCGATTTAACACATCTACATCCTCAAGATCCGCACTTTGCAGATTCTCAGATTTCTCCTGACGATAATAATCGATAATTAGATTGTGAGCGATACGTGAAATCCAAGCAGGAAACTTGCCGTTTTCAGTGTAACGTCCTTGACGTATTGTCTGGATAGCCTTCACGAAAGTTTCCTGGAATATATCATTGGCTATATCTTCGTTTTTGATAATGCGAAGAATATAGTTGAAAATTCTGTCCTGATGGTTCTTAAGTAACACATCGAATGCTTCATTGCATCCCGATGCATAAGCCTTTACCAACTGTTCGTCGGTCATGCCTGAAAAGTTTGCCATTTATGATGCTGGTTGATTTTGGTAAATATTTTCGATAGGCGATGTCGGTTTATAGGTGTCTATTTAAGTATTTATATAATATGAGATACATCATGAAAGACATTGTCTCTCATTTCTACACTCGTCACTCACTATTCCATACTCACTACTCACTGCCTTTCAGTTTGCAAATATAAGACCTAATTAATGCAAAAACAAATGATTTGATTGTTTTTAACATTAAAATTTGTTAATCACACAATAATCCGGATATAACTGCATTATAAATCCTTGATTAAGCGTAATGCTGTCCATCCCGCATCCGAGACGAGACGGGAAACCTCTTTTAGTCCATATTTTGCACATTCGGCTTCCAGCATTTCCACGTCATGTTCATAGAAACCACTCAGAAGCATCTCCCCTCCCCGCTTCAAGGCTGCAGAATATCGGTCAATGTCTCCGATTATAATATTACGGTTAATATTAGCAAAAAGGAAATCGGCAGCGTAAAGAGTTTCAAGAGCCGATGCATCACCATGAATAATATTCAGCTCCACACCGTTAAGTGAAGCATGTTCAATAGCGTTCAAATATGCAGGTTCGTCAATCTCTATTCCGCTCACCACATCTGCCCCGCGCATCTTTGCAAGTATCGCAAGTATTCCAGTGCCGGTACCCACGTCTATCACGCTTCTTCCATGTAGAGGCAGCTCCAATATCAGCCGCATCATCTGCGAGGTAGTGTCGTGATGCCCGGTTCCGAATGCCATCTTCGGATCAATCACGATATCGTATTCCGCATCAGGAACATCAGTATGGAAAGTGGAATGCACCGCTACCTTGTCTCCTATCAGAATAGGCTTGAAATAATTCTTCTCCCATTCTGCATTCCAATCCTCCCCTTTTATAAACTCTGTTGATATGACGAAATCGGAAGGTATCGGGAAGTCAGCAAGAGCATCTTCGGCAAGCTTGCCGGCATCCTCAGTTGCCTTTATGTAGGCTACGAGCCCGGACTCATCCGGTTCAAAACTTTCAAAACCCGCATCAGCCAAGAATGCTGCTGCCAAATCGGTAATATCTTCAGAACATGGACTGGCGTCTATACGCACAGAAATATAGTCATTCATACAGTGAACTTCTTAATCGGTTATATCGGTCCAGAACCAATAAACGGTTCAGAACAATTTCTGAACCGCAAATATATCAAGAGTTTCAATTATATCAAAATCAAACCTCCTTTATTTTCTGTTTTTGCCACGAAAGAATTTGAAAATTTTACGACCGGTGCCAAACACCGACATGCCGATCATAACATAGTCAAGATAACCGAGACCGGATATTATCTTGCTCGCAAGTCCACCGACATGCGCCACACGAGATGTTGTGCCGTTACGCCCGAAAAATCCTCGCTTGCCAATCCTGTTGGCATTATGTATCATCTTGGATTTACAGAAATCCTTACGGAGAGATATCAAGGCACGCTGATAACGAAGCTCCTCTATTGAATAACCCTTAAATTCTGTAGAATTATGAGGCACCTCCCCTTGTTTATCATTAACCGGCATTATTTCATTAGTCATGACTCAATCAGTTTTTATTTATTAGCAAACGGGTGATAAATCGAGCGATCGGATTCAATAGCAAAGGATTCCTCAAAAAATAAAACACAAGTATCAACAAACAGATGATGCCGCTGACTGCAAGATATGCAAGCGCAGGAGCCATAAACATCTTAAATAACTCCACAAGTGAAAACGAGAGAAGAACCAGCACCACCATACCCATCAAAAGACATATGGCGCCTATGATCATTGCCGATAGTAAAATCGTAAATTTCTCTGCCACCGTAAGTTTGGCATATTCTATCTCAAGTTTGATCCAGTCTCTCCCCTGCATCAAAATACCTTTTATCTCATCTGTAAGTTTATCTTTCATATTGTTTGATTAGCTACATAGAACGAGTGGACACCCGCTGGAATTGCCCCTGCCGATGCCCACACGTTTTATTTCAACTTTTATTTCTCAGCTCCGGCAAGCTCTGCCACAAGGGCGTCAACTTCCTGATCACTGATCTTGATCCCTTTTTTCTTAAGGAGATCACAAATCCTTGTTCTTACATCGGCACCTTTCTCGGGAGCAAAAAGCAGGGCTGCACCACAACCCACTATTGCACCTCCCACAAAGGCTGAAATTAATGTGAGTGCTCTCATAAATTATATTATTAAGCTTATTTCAAATTATTTAGATATGTTTCTCTATTTGATCCTCTATCTCGCCTACAAGCTCTTCCATCTTGTCCTTCTTGAGCGAAATTCCTTTCTCCTTCAGAAGTTTTGCGATACGGCTACGCGTATCCTCCCCTTTCTCAGGAGCCACAAGAAGACCTACTGCGGCACCTGCCACGGCTCCGCCTATCACTGCTAAAATCACATGTAATGGTTTCATAATCTTATATTTATAATTATTATTATTTCAAAATTTTTAAGATTTTTTCAATCTTAAAAGCCATTCAATTATATTAACAATTAAATAGGGCTTTTTGATGGTTAAGCTGTGAATTTTTTTTATTTTTTTGCCATAGGCATCATCCCGGTCTCGGAAATATATGCCATCATGCCCTGTTCCGTAAGATCCACAAGCATGAAATCGCCATCCGGCTTCACCATCTTGACATGACCCTCGTCTACAAAAGTCATAAATGGCATAAGCTCTCCCTCATTGTTTTCAAAAGCCCAAGTCTGAGTATCCTCTATAAACTCGAGACGCGTTTTTTCACCCGTCTCGGAAAGAGTGATAGTGTAGCCCTTTCCATCACAATCGATCAGATAACGCCCATGATCCGTATCTACAGCCTTTGTTGATGCTGTCATCGGATTAGTTCCACTCCAAAACTCTATTGAATTAATTACCAATAAATCAGCTATACTTGTAACTTCATATACCGGGAGGATCCAAAAAGCGAAAAACACAAGCTCATTAACAAACTTATTACCTACCTGACGATTCCATGACAACACTTTATTGGTCATCGCAAACGAACCGATGCATGAGGTGAACACCATCGATGATCCCGCCAACAAAATCGCGGCTACAGCTATCTTAAACTTCTTCATATGGGTTGGTTTAGTTAATACTTAGAAGCGCATAAGCATATCGGGTCATTAATTAAAATCATACATACCCAAATCTCAAATACACATTCTATATTTATTTAACAGGTTGTAAATTTAATAATATTTTTCTGCATTTCATATTTTTAAGTAAGTAATAAAAATTAATACACATATAAAACGCCGTTATTTTTGAGATGTTTTTGCCGCGTAATGAAGAAGCATATAGGCATATGAGACTGAATTACAAGGCGAAAACAGCAAAAAAAGAACAAGTTTTATAGGGCGAGATTTCATTACTTACATATATCGATTAATTTTTAAGTAAGTGACCCCATTAAACACATATCATAAACGCAGCTATTTTTGAAAGATTTTCCTGTGTTGATAAAGGAGCAATGCGGGCATTGCGACTGAAGAAACACGGGAAAAGGTTCAAAAAAGAGCAAGTTGATGATATGTGAGATTAAAATCATTTTATTATCGTTTTAATGGGATCACTTACTTATTACTTACTTATTCAATTAATCTCTCTTATGATCAACATTGTCCGAGACCGGAGCCCCGAACGAAGAGATGTAACCTTCATTATGCCCCATATGTCCATTAGTAAGCTGCGATGCAAGCTTAACCACATGATCAGAAACACCGAGATTCAGATTGTCAACAACTTTCATCAGATTCCTTGACCTTGATATCCTCAGTCTACCTTCGGATATGTCATCAAACAAGGAAAGTGAATTTGAACCGCGTGGAACTATTTTAGACAATATCACCCCTGCCCTTTTATATTTAACCACCGGATTGAAAATATGTTCAAGACATTTTACCGCCGCAGACGTAATAATTGCAGAGTCATCTATCGGAACTGAAAAAACGACCGAAGCTTTTGGCGTATAATATCCCTTCTCTACATGAAACCTGTTCGTATGCAAAAAGACCGACAACTCTCCGCACTCTCCCTCCATAGCCCGCAAGCGCTTAGACACGTGAGCACAATAACTTGCTATACGCGACCGTAGATAGTCAAAATCATCCACATCTTCCGGAAATGTCCGAGTCTCGCTAATGGAATCCTGCATCTTACGGGACACATGTTCCAATTCTATGCAAGGTACACCATGCAATTCCTGCCAGCTCCGTTCACCCGTGACACCCATTTCGCCACGAACCCACACAAGAGACTTACGAAAAAAATCTCCTATGGTATAAACACCCTTGGCATAAAGACGTTTAGAAAGTCGCCTGCCCACGCCCCATAATTCCCCTACAGGAATATTGTCGAACAATGACACAAGCTCATCCGTCATTGAAACCGATACAACTCTCTCTCCTCTCTTTTTACCCATCTCGGCGGCAATCTTCGCAAGTGTCTTGGTAGGAGCGAAACCTATTGTGACAGGTATACGCTCCTCTTCCCAACAAGCGTTGCAAATAGCCTCCCCTATTTCAGGTATTACATCATCCGGAATCCCGGTCATGTCAAGAAACGACTCATCCACCGAATAGTCGATCGTATTCGGAACGAACCTCTTGAAGATAGAATGAACCTTCAGGCTCTTTTCTTTATATAGCACATGATTTCCAGAGTATGCAACAATCTTACCGGAATAAATGAGATCCCTTATTTCAAAAGCAGGTTGTCCCATCTTCACCCCGATCTTTTTTGATTCGTTACTCCGGGAAATCACACAGCCGTCATTATTCGACAGCACTACCATCGGCACGCCTTCAAGTTCGGGATTGACGGACCTTTCACATGAAACAAAAAAATTATTACAGTCAGCAAGACCTATCATTTCTAATTCGAATATCTGTAAACTCCATCATTAGATTCGGCAAAGCCTTCACCACAGAGATATGAAAGCAATTCTGACAGTTGTGCCGGAGGAATACGCAAATCCCGCTCCATTATGCGCACATCAACCCCTTCCGGTTTAGATTTGAGATACTTGACAACAGTCTCTAACCGAGACGCGCCAACACCCTTCCGTGATAATCGCCTATCCCTGCAGACATCACATCTGCCGCACTCCCTGCCGCCAGTCTCGCCAAAATATTCAACCAACATTTTTTCCCGACACACACCCTTGCCGAAACCATAATTTATCATCGCCTCCGTCCTGGCTCGGATCACCGCCTTACGCTCTTCGTAAATATCCTTTCCTATAAGCACATAACGCTTCTCTTCACGGGATGTTGGAAAATACATATACGGCGATCGTGAACGCGGCACATAACTAATCACCTTACCCCGTGCAAGTTCCAACAAGGATTCATAAACCTTCTTTTCATCCAGTCCCGTCTCTCGCCCTATAACCCTCTCGTCAATATGAACATATTCGGCAAACAATCCGGAATACATCCTGAGTATTTTTGCAAGAACCGTATCAGCGTCTGCCGACAGCCTGTCTATATGATACAGTTCTTCCCTTGTGCAAGTGATCATTATCCGTGATCTCCGCTCCGTTTCCTCAAGATACTCCAGATAACCCGCCTGCCCGAGAAGATGAAGAGAAGCCAGACAACGTCGCCGCTGATACTTGAACACCTCGCAGAAATGGTCAAGATCAAACTCAGACAATTTTTCATACCCTTCCTCCACAGCGACATGAAGATAGTTGCATACCCGCTCATAAATCTGCTTTATCTCATCACGCGGCGGGAACGCCTCTGTAACCCTCCTCTTTAACAATGCGGAATCACTTTGGGAAGTCAACAACACAACATAAGACAACTTGCCGTCCCTTCCTGCGCGTCCGGCTTCCTGATAATACTCCTCGAGAGATGGCGGCATATCGAAATGGATCACAACCCGCACGTCAGGTTTGTCTATACCCATTCCAAAAGCATTGGTCGCAACCATCACCCTCGTTCCTCCTCGTTGCCAGTCATTCTGACGCTCCTCCTTCAGAGAGATATCGAGACCTGCATGATAATAGGTTGCGGAAATCCCTGCCGAGACAAGATAATCAGCTATCTCGCGTGTGCGTTTGCGGCTACGCACATACACGATCGCTGCCCCTTTAGTGCGGTTTAATATATGAAACACTTCATATATCTTGGTTTCCGTAGATCTGACTATATAATTAAGGTTCGAACGCGAAAAGCTCATGCGGAACACGGCAGGTTCATGCATATCCAACTGTTTCAGTATATCCGCCTCTACATCAGGTGTTGCAGTTGCGGTCAATGCCAACACAGGAACAGTAGGAAACAGCTTACGTAATGATCGTATATTAAGATATGAAGGACGAAAATCATAGCCCCATTGTGATATGCAATGTGCTTCATCCACAACTATCAGAGAGACGCAAAGCATACGCAACTCCTGGATGAAACGCTGATTGCGCAATCGTTCCGGGGATACATACAAAAGCTTAGCCCCGCCGTTCATAAGTTTCTCGCGCGCCACGTTAATCTCCCGCATCGTCATGCCAGAATGCAGATACACGGCTTTTACCCGTCTACGTTTAAGATTGTCAACCTGATCTTTCATCAGAGATATCAAAGGCGTCACCACTATGGTCAGTCCGGGCAATGCCAATGCCGGAACTTGAAAGGTTATGGATTTCCCCCCTCCGGTGGGCATAAGCCCGAGAGTGTCACGCGCCGACAAGACAGACATTATTATATCCTCCTGCAGCGGACGAAAAGATTCATATCCCCAATGTTTCCTGAGTATATTACGGATGGCATCCAAGTCCATATCGGGATGATAAGAGATTAATCCTCTTCAAATTCAAAGAGAGGATATGGTAAGCCTTCATTTTTTATCTGCCGACGGACGTATGTCACGAATCATCAGCTGAATTGAATCGGGATTGTTCGAACGTTTTGTCTGCTCTATCGTGTAGCAGATATCTATAGGTTTATGAGAATGTATATGTTCAAAATATTGCGACATATTGAAAGCTATGGCATTGAGGACATGGCTCGTGCTGTTATCCTCAAGTTCAAGCTTTATATGCTCGAGATTCTTGCCCACCAGCTTGCTCGTTCCGAAATCGAACACATTACGCGAACAGAACACAGGCTTCTGGTTTCCCGGTCCGAAAGGGTTAAACTTTTTCAGATAAGAAACAAGCTCCGGGGTAATATCGGCAAATTCAATCTCGGCATCGATATCAAGTTGCGGCGACAACTGGTTAGGCTGTATGTTATCCGAAACATACTCTTCGAAACGGCGACTAAATTCAGCAATATTCTCCTCCTTCATTGATAATCCCACAGCATATGTATGTCCTCCAAAATTTTCAAGGAGATCGCGTGTTGAATTTACAGCCGAATATATGTCGAATCCCTGAACCGAACGGGAAGATCCCGTAGCCATTCCGTTGGAATATGTCAGCACCACGGCAGGCTTATAGTAAAGTTCCGTCAAGCGAGACGCCACAATTCCAATTATGCCTTTATGCCAGTCTTTATTATAAATCACGATCGAGCGTTTACCCTGAACGATACCGACATTATTCTCTATTAGCCGGTTTGCCTCTTGGGTGATACGCTTGTCAAGTTCTTTCCGGTCCTTGTTGTATTGGTCAATATCCTTACCCTTTTCATAAGCGTCATGGAGATCCCTGCTCACGAGAAGATCCACAGCCTCGACACCACTCTGCATACGTCCGGAAGCATTTATACGCGGACCTATCTTGAAAATGACATCGCTTATGGTAATGTCTTTGTTAGTAAGCTTACATAGACGGATAATGCTTCGCAGTCCGAGATTAGGATTGGAATTGAGACGACGCAAACCATAATGCGCCATGACCCTGTTTTCACCTATGATAGGCACAATATCCGCAGCTATGCTGACAGCTACAAGATCAAGCAACGAATCAAGTTCATTATGGTTGGAAAGGCCGTTGCTCATGGCGAAAGCCTGCATGAATTTGAAACCGACTCCGCATCCGCTCAGATAAGGACAAGGATAAGTGGAGTAAGGCATTTTGGGGTTCAGTATTGCAGCAGCCTCCGGGAGGGTTTCATCAGGCATATGATGGTCACATATGATGAAATCCACACCCTTCTTCTTGGCATAAGCTATCTCGTCTATAGCCTTGATTCCGCAATCAAGAACTATCACCAGCTTCACGCCATTCTCGGCAGCATAATCAATACTCTTCATTGAAATGCCGTACCCCTCCTCATAACGTGTCGGTATATAATACTCTACATTCGAATAATAGTTCTGCAGATACTTATATACCAAAGCCACGGCTGTAACACCGTCCACGTCATAGTCTCCATATATCATGATACGCTCCTTGGCTCCCATCGCCTTGTTCAGGCGATTCACAGCCTTGTCCATGTCATTCATCAAGAATGGATCATGAAGCTGCGAAAGGGAAGGCGAAAAGAAATGATCAGCCTCTTCGTCAGTAGTGACACCGCGACGTATCAGAAGTTCTGCTACTACCGCATTGCCGCCAACGTGCTCCGCCAGCGTGTCAGTCTCGCGTTTCTCCTGATGCGTCAGGGGCTGATAATTCCATTTTCCAGTCATCGGGTATCCTCCTTTTGTCTATTCACAAATCCTTACAAAATTAACGAATAATTTCCTAAGGAGCAAATGCGGCATACAGTTTGCAGAAGTCTTGGCATCAAATTTAACTTTCATTAAGCCCCTATGGCATCTTGTCTGTCATGTAAAATTCAAGATGCGCACCCTTGATTATGTCAGAATATTCAATGTACGGAAGTTCATACTTCTTTCCGTCAAGACGCACTTCTGAAATATATTTGTTTTTTGAAGAATTTCCATGAGCGGAAATTTTGAATACGCCTCCAGGCACATCGACCTCAACCTCATCAAAAAGCGGAGAACCGAACCAATACCTGCCACTGCCGGGTTCCACCTCATATAGTCCCATAGACGAAAGGATATACCAGGCAGACATCTGACCCACATCTTCATTTCCGGAGAGTCCATCGGGCTTGGTTGAATACATCGAGGCAAGAATCTCCCTGACAAGATCTGCAGTCTTTTGCGGACGCCCCATCATTGCATAAAGATAAACAGTATGATGCCCCGGTTCATTGCCATGCGCATATTGACCTATGAACCCTGAAACGTCGGGAGATATGTCTTCACCTTGTAAGGCTGAAGAAATGGTGAAAAGAGAATCAAGTTTTGCAAACATCTTTTCATCAGAACCGAAACAATCCCTCAGTCCCTTTATATCATGAGGCACAAGCCAAGTATATTGCCATGCGTTACCTTCGCAATAATCATTTGCACGATGCGAAGTATCAAATTCATTGAACGGAGTTCTCCATTCTCCCCTGCTGTTTTTTCCTCGCATAAACCCGACTGACGGATCGAAATAATTACGGTAAGAGTGACTTCTTTCATTAAAATATTTATAGCGCACAGAATCGCCCATAGCTATGGCTGCCTGAGCTACAGCCCAGTCAGCCAAGGCATATTCCATATCATATGCCACCGACTCATTGAAAAGATCAAACGGTATGTATCCATATTTCTGACGCAGTCCATTCCCCCTTATAGTGTCCATTGCAGTCTTGAGCAAGGCATCATATGCCTTTTTCCTGTCAACTCCGGGAATATTCTTGACAATAGCATCCGCCACTACCGGAATTGCAGGACTACCTACCATGCAATCTGTCTCGCATCCCCATAAATGCCATACCGGCAGACGTCCCTGCTCGTAACATATTGCCGTCATCGTATTTATCATATCCGCATAACGCTCAGGCTGAATAATGCTCAGCAGAGGCATAGCCGCGCGATATGTGTCCCATAGAGAATAAGTGGTGTAACAACGGAACGGAGCGCCTTTCACAATAGAATCATTGGCTCCGCGATAATCGCCGTTTACATCGCAAAATTCAGAAGGGGCGATAAGCGTATGATACAAGGCGGTATAGAATATTTTACGCTCGTCATCAGAGCCTCCTTTTATCCTCACCTTTGAAAGTTCCTTTTCCCATAAGCGGTTTGCGTTCTTTTCAGTGGAATCAAAATCCCAGCCTTCAAGTTCGGAAGACAAATTTGCGATTGCCCCTTCTTCCGAAACGGCTGACAATCCGACTTTCATAAGGATCTGTTCACCCTCTTTGGTCTTATAATTCACCCGTCCATACAATCCTCTGTCATCAACCTTTTCAAAACTATCGAAAGGTTGCGAGAAATCAATAACGAAATATACCTTCTGATTGTCAGCCCATCCTCTTGAATGGCGATAGCCTACAATACGTTTTTTATCATCTGCCGTCATGCTAAATTCAGTTGGCGTGTCACCGCTTCCGTTCTCGAGATCTATAACTATTGCAGACTCATCCGATTCCGGGAATGTATAACGATGCAATGCCACACGTGAGGTTGATGTCATTTCAGCAAGTATGTCATAACGGGAAAGAGGCACCGAATAATACCCGGGACGAACGATCTCGCGAGAGCGGTCTGCATAAGACCAAAGACCTGAACCTACAGAATCAAGACGCCCCCTCTCATATTTCAATTCTTTTCCAACAACCGGCATCACCAACACATCCATCAAGTCGCCACATCCAGTTCCGGAAAGGTGTGTATGCGCAAATCCGATAACGGTAGAGTCGCTATCATGATAACCTGAACACCAATCCCAACCTTGCGAGACATTGACCGGACCAACCTGAGTCATGCCGAATGGCACATTAGATCCCACAAAGACATGACCATGTCCTCCAGACCCGATTTTAGGATCTACATAAGAAGTTAACGATACATTATCGGAAGAACATCCCGACATCGTCAATATCATAGGGATGATAATCCCTGACGGTAATAAGAAACGGTTCATATTGATAATTGATTTGCACTTGTTCTTTGTGATACAAAATTAACAAATAAATGTTCACCATTCACATTTCCCATAATATTTAATTTATTAATTTTGCATCTGTGAAAAAACGTCTCTACACACAAGCGGACCGCGCAATCCTCCGCCTTGCCCTTCCGGCAATAGCCAGCAACATCACGGTGCCCCTACTGGGACTCTGTGACACAGCCATAACCGGACATCTTGGAAGCGAAATTTATTTAGCGGCAGTAGCAGCCGGAGGCACGATATTTAATGTGATATTATGGCTTTGCGGCTTTTTAAGGATGGGGACAACCGGACTAACGGCAGAAGCCTTAGGCTCCCAAAAGAAAGGAGCAACCAATATTATATTCTGGCGGTCTGTTTCTCTGGCTGCAATATTGGGACTATTAGTGATTATCATCCGCGAGCCTCTGTTAGATTTATTTATGGGCATAATCTCCCCCGGAGAAGAAACTTCCAAGGCTGCCTCATTATATTTCTCGATATGTGCATGGGGAATCCCGCCTCTCCTCATAACCTTATCCATTAACGGATGGTTTATCGGCATGCAAGACACCATGCGTCCTATGCTGATATCCATATCAATGAATCTGTTTAATGTCGCGGCAAGCCTGATTGCTGTCTACGGAATCAACGCCGGTTTTGCAGGCGTTGCCTATGGCACACTGACAGCCAATTGGGCAGGATTGATATTGGCAACATCCGTTGTATTTGCATATTCAAAAAAAGTTTCACTAAAACCGGATTTGAAACGGATAATACGGGGAGGCGGCTATGGTAAGTTCTTCAGAGTCAGCACAGACCTATTCCTAAGATCTGCCTGTATTATGGGCGTATCGCTTTCCGTCACTGCAATTGGAGCACGAATGGGCGACCTGACTATGGCCGTCAATACAATCATGCTCCAATTCTTCCTATTCTTCTCTTATTTTATGGACGGCTTTTCCTTTGCAGGCGAAGCTCTCATAGGCAAGAACGCCGGTGCCGGCGACTTCCCTTCTTTGCATTCAATGTCACGTCGCCTGTTATTATGGTCCGCAGTCATGGCTTCGGCATTCCTGATCATATATTTTTCCGGATCAGACATAATAACATCCGTCCTGACCGATGTCGGTAAAATCCGAGAGGGAGTCAAAAACATGAAAGCATTCATATGGATTTTACCTCCGATAGCTGTATGGGCATTCATATTCGACGGGTTCTTCATCGGACTTACAGCCACCAGAAGAATGTTCGTCACCACTTTGATCGCAATCCTGACATTCGGGGCAATAATATCCTTAGGCTTCATTAACCACTCTTTCGACGATAAATCAGCGGGAAATATGATATTGTGGACAGCATTCCTTTCTTTCCTTGGAGTCCGGGGTGTCGGACTGGCAATTCAATTCCCCCGCATTATCCACAACATGGAGAAAACAAAAAAATTAACTACCTTTGCATAAGAAAGCATATTCGTCATGGAAAATGATATTGAAATAGACGGCATGAAGGTGCATTATGAAGTTACCGGACCGGAAAACGGCAAACCCGTACTGTTAATGCATGGATGGGGATGCGATCACACCACTGTCAGATCCATAGCCAATGCCATCAACACAGAGATGAGGGTTTACAATATCGACCTTCCCGGACATGGAGCAAGCAACGAACCGCCCTCGACATGGGGTGTAGACGATTACACCACATTGATGGAGAAATTCACCTCTATTATGCAAATCGAGGACCCTGTGCTTATCGGGCATTCTTTCGGCGGGCGCATATCCATACTTATGTCCTCACGTAATCCGATAGGCAAGATAGTTCTGATTGACGCAGCCGGCATCAAACCTAAACGAAGCATGAAATATTACATAAAAGTGTATAGCTTCAAGACTGCCAAGAAGGTTATGCCTTTAGTTTTCGGAAAGAAGCAAGGAGGCAAAATGATAGATGCATGGAGAGGGAAAGCGGGATCTGCCGATTATCGCAATTCTTCACCGGTAATGCGTGCCGTGATGAGCAAATGTGTCAATGAGGATCTCACCCGACACCTTCCAAAAATCAAGGCATCCACCCTACTGCTCTGGGGAGAAGAAGACAAAGCTACACCCATGTC
>CAMYSW010000021.1:0-15488 GCA_947297425.1 uncultured Porphyromonadaceae bacterium | reverse complement strand
CTCTTCCATAAATGGGAATTTAGCGGTTTAAATCATTCGATTATCAACTCTCCAGACATCAGTTTAGGGAGCAACGAGTCCCTCAGTGCTGCGAGATTGCGGTTTTCAATGGAACATTTTATACTTTTTTCAAATAAAGGAGCAATATGTTCACTTATTTGATTAAGTTTTTCAGCACAAGGAATCAAAACCTCCGATTTTTCTAATTCACCTCGTTTTATATGTCCCATTGTAACTGCCTTGTCTTTTGCTATCCGAATAAATCTATCAAGATGATGTTTAGTCCAAAAATAGTAAAACCATTTAGGATATTTTTTTGATGTGACTTTAAAGAGATGTTGATTGAGACCACAGGTTCCGCCAGTCCAAACTTTTACTAATAATGTACCGGACCAAGAGAAAATAACGTCCCCATCGAAGACTTTATACATGTCATCAATATTATGCGTACATTTGTCGCTGGCGGAATCAACAGCGTTTTGTCCGAGTTCTTTTATTTTTAGTACAGGCAATCCCTCTTCATAATTGTTGGGACGAAAACGTTGCATAGCTAATCCATTGACATAGGATGCTATTTGTGTAAGATTACCGACAGTCGTATCTCCTAATTGATCAGGACTTTTTATAAAATATTGATTGAACAGTGCCTGCGCCTGCTGCTCTAAATTATCATTTATCCGCCTGAGGCAGACGTGAAAATGATGTTGTTTAAGTTTATATGCGGTTGGGTTGTATATCATTTAACCTATAAATTTTCGATGAGACTGTTTGACGTTGCTTTGATTCACCATGGCATAATGCATGGTAGTGTCAATCTTTACGTGTCCAAGAAGTCGCTGCACTTGTTCAACCGGCATACCTTTGTCTATCGCCATTGTTGCAAGCGTACGACGAAATTTATGCGGATGAACACGGTATATTTTGGCAGTTCTGCCTATTTTACGTAGACGAGTCTCTACTCCAGATATCTGCAGGCGCGTGTGTGGCTTTGACAATGAGACAAAGAGTGCTTTGTTGCGGTCTCGACGTGTGCTTAGATATTGTTGTAGATGTATCTTGGCGCGTGCATTGAAATAAACGATACGTTGTTTGTTGCCTTTCCCAAATACTATACATTCACGTTCGTTGAAGTTGATGTCTTCACGATTAAGTTTGACGAGTTCGCCCACACGCATACCCGTAGATATGAGCATGTCGATAATCGCAATATCACGAATCTCAGTACATGTGTCCCTGAGTTGTTCAAGATTTTCATCAGTCAAGACCTCCTTGACTTGAACTCCGGTTTTTACCTTATGGATACGACGTACAGGACTTTTTAGTATATGGTCTTCTTCTTCAAGCCATGAAAAGAAAGTTGCCAAAATACGACGGATGTTATCCATCGTGGTTTTACTTGATTTACGTTTCCTTTGAAATACCGCAAGATATGCCCGAATATCCTCAGTGGTGTAATCGTTGACTTTCTTTGGCATCTGCTTGAAAAGATTGCGTATTGTCGAAGCATAATATTTAATCGTAGCTATGGTGCAACCCTCAACCTGTTTTGCCGATAGGAAGGTATCGAGCAATCTGTCATTAGTTTTTGCATCCGCTTGTTCTCTCTCTCCGTCAACAGACACATTGTAGCGGCTTACTATCTGCAACAGTACGCCATTAAGTTGTGTGAGTTGTTCAAAAGAGAGGATGTCTGCCATTGCATTGCTAATTTCTTGAATTAATGCTTCTTTCATATTCTTCATTTTTTAGAGTTGATAATTCTAATGGTGAAGAATACGCATAAATAAATTTATTTAAGCTCGAATCCAATTGATTTTAGCTGTTTGCGGATTTCTTCTTCCATTTGATGAGATTGAATGAACATTTCCGACAGCTCGGATGTCAGCCTTGCCATCTTTTCATCAAACGGCTCTCCATCGTCAGCAATTTCAGCGATCCCGACATATCGTCCGGGAGTGAGAATAAAATCTTGCTCACCAACCTTTTTCAGGTCAACAACCGCACAGAATCCTTTTTTATCTTCCAATTCTCCGTTTTGGAATGAGTGAAAGGTATTTGCGATTAATTTAATATCTTCATCCGTAAGTTCCCTCAGTTTCCGACTTACCATTGTTCCCATATTCCTGGCATCAATGAAAAGTATTTTACCTGGCTGTTTTTTATTGCGGTTTAAGAACCACAAAGAAACAGGAATACCCGTAGTGTAAAACAATTGAGAAGGCAATGCTACAATACCTTCAACCAGATCAGCTTCTACAATATTCTTACGGATAATGCCTTCTGTCCCTGTTTGAGAAGATAGGGAGCCGTTTGCAAGCACCATGCCGATTCTGCCGTTTGGCGACAAGTGATGAATCATATGCTGAAGCCATGCGAAGTTTGCATTGCCTGTTGGGGGAATCCCGTATTTCCAGCGCACATCGTCTGTAAGTTTATCTCCGCCCCAGTCTTTGAGATTAAACGGAGGGTTGGCAAGAATAAAATCCGCTTTCAATGTTTTATGCCGATCATCAAAGAATGTATCAGCTGCAAAACCGCCAAGGTCAGCTTCTATACCGCGGATGGCAAGATTCATGTTAGCCATTTTCCATGTAGTAGGGTTGCTGTCTTGCCCGAATACCGATATGTCATTTATATTCCCCTGATGATTGCTTATAAATTTAGCCGACTGAACGAACATGCCGCCTGACCCACATGCCGGATCGTAAACTCTGCCATGATAGGGTTCAAGCACTTCAACCAATGTGCGCACAATGCATGCCGGTGTATAAAACTCGCCGGCAAGTTTCCCTTCCGCCTCAGCAAATTTTGACAGGCAGTATTCGTATGTTCTTCCAAGGATGTCTTTGCTGTCACCATGTTCTTTCATCTTGATATTGGTAAAGAGATCAACCACATCACCAAGACGGCGTTTGTCAAGTTCAGGTCGTGCAAAGTTTTTGGGAAGAATATTTTTCAACCGAGGATTCTCTTTTTCGATGAGTTCCATGGCAGTATCTATGGTCTTGCCTATCTCTGGTGTATGAGCCGAGGTTGCAACTGTTGACCAGCGGGCTTCTTGAGGCACAAAGAATATATTTTGAGCAGTATATTCGTCTTTATCCTCTTCAAATCCGTCTCCTTCAGAAACAAGCTCATTATATTTTTCCTCAAATTTATCAGAGATATACTTCAAAAATATAAGTCCTAAAACAACCGACTTATATTCGGAAGCATCAATATTGCCACGAAGTAGATTCGCAGCCTTCCAAATCTGTTCCTCAAAGCCTATTTCTACAGAATTATTTTTAATTTTTGCCATCTTAAAACACTTACTTAGTTACAAATATAAGCAAAAAAAATGAAAGCGGGAAGATTTCCAAGAAATCTTCCCGCTTTCTGTGGGCGAAGATGGATTCGAACCACCGAAGGTATAAACCAGCAGATTTACAGTCTGCCCCATTTGGCCACTCTGGTATTCGCCCGATTGTGGATACAAAATTAATCAAATATTCCGAATCCGCAAAATAAATTCCGGTTTTTCAAAGAAGTTTTTCCGATGCAACGTGAATGCGGCGCATGGCTTCGCGGATGTTGTCTTCGGATGTGGCATACGACAGGCGCAGGTAACCGGGAGCGCAGAAAGCTTCTCCATCTACTGCCGCCACATGTGCCTCTTCAAGAAGGTACATCACGTAGTCTCCGGAACTTTTGATCTCTTTGTCTCCATATTTTTTTCCTATGTAAGCCGAAACTTCAGGGAATAGGTAGAAGGCTCCTTCCGGTTTGTTGACAATCCAGCCGGGAATCTCTTTGGCAAGTGAGAAAATCAGATCGCGACGGCTTTCGAATGCCTTTCGCATATCTTCAACGCAATTCTGGGAACCGGTATAGGCGGCTTCGGCTGCCTTCTGCGCAATCGAAGAAACTCCGGATGTGTATTGCCCCTGAAGTTTTGAGCACGCTTTAGCAATCTCCAATGGTGCTGCCATAAACCCTATTCTCCATCCGGTCATGGCATAAGCCTTGGAAACGCCGTTGACTACAATCATTCTGTTGTACAGGCTTTTGAATTGGGCAATGCTTTCGGCTCCACCTACATAGTTGATATGTTCATATATATCATCGGCAAGAATCAACACTTGCGGATGACGCTCGAGCACTTCAGCAAGAGCCTTTAATTCTTCATGGCTATACACACTTCCCGTGGGGTTTGATGGAGAGTTGAACATCAGCATGCGGGTGCGTGGAGTTATTGCCGCTTCGAGTTGTGCGGGTGTTATCTTGAAATCATGTTCCACGCCTGCATAGATAAATACCGGTTTCCCTTCAGCGAGTTTGACCATTTCCACATAGCTCACCCATGCAGGAACAGGGATTATGACTTCATCGCCCGGGTTTACTGTTGCCATGAGAGCGTTGCATAGTTCTTGTTTGGCACCATTGCCGACAACAATCTGTTCGGGAGAATAATCAAGGTTATTTTCGCGGCGAAGTTTATCGCAAATGGCTTTCCTTAGCGACATATATCCTGCAACGGGAGGATAATGAGTGAAGTTGGCATCAATGGCTTCCTTTGCCGCCTCCTTGATGAAGTCAGGAGTGTTGAAGTCCGGTTCGCCTATTGACATGTTGATTACATCTATGCCTGCTGCTTGAAGTTCTGCGCTTTTCTGTGACATAGCGATTGTGGCGGATGCCGCAAGATTGTTTACTCTCTCAGAAATAAAGCTCATAGGGTATTTGTTTTATGTTCTTGACCTTGCCGCGAAATTACAAATTTTCCGTTTCTTAGCCAAAACATTCCAAAAATAATGATTAATTTTGTAACAAACTGATCATTTATTCAGTTAAGTAAGTGACCCATTAAACACATATTATAAAGGCAGCTATTTTTGAAAGATTTTCCTGTGTTGATAAAGGAGAAATGCGTGCATTGCGACTGAAGAAACACGGGAAAAGATGCAAAAAGAGCAAGTTTATGATATGTGAGATTAAAATCATTTTATTATCGTTTTAATGGGGTCACTTACTTATTAGGTTTAAATTAAGAAAAGGTGTCAGGCGCTAACTTCCGAGGTCAAAAACCTAATGCCTAATGCCTAAAACCTAACGCCTTAAATTATGAAAGTCGTATATCTTCATGGAATGGGCAGTTCGGGGCAGTCTGCAACGGCAAGACGTCTCGACAGATCCTTGCCGTCGTCTTACGAGGTGGTTGCCCCCGATATTCCGGTGCAGCCGGAACTTGCCTTGACCGCATTGAGAAAACTTGCAGAAACTTTAGATCCTGACGATGTTATCGTTGGAACTTCGATGGGTGGTTTATACGCCCAACTTTTTAAAGGGTGGAGACGTTTGCTTATAAATCCCTCTTTCCATACATCGGTTCATTTGAAGGAAAAGATTGGTCAAAGATTGCCTTTCCATACGCCTCGCCGTGACGGTGCTGTGGATTTTGAGGTCACTCCCAAATTGGTGAAGAAATATGAATCCATGGAATCTAAACAGTTTGACCCCAAGTATGGTATCTTCAACGGGCGCAAGGATTCACCGGAATTGGTCACGGCTTTTTTCGGGACACGCGACACTGTGGTGAACTGTAAGGAAGAATATCTCAGATATTTTTCCAAATATCATGACTTTGAGGGGGAACATCGCGTGGATCCCGATACGCTCATCAATCTGGTGGTTCCTGAAATCACCGGGAGTGCCGGGAAATAGGTTTTGTATACTTTAAACAGTTTCTAAGTTGCTTATATCAAATAGCTTTTAAATATTACGCGTAGTGAAATCGATTAAGGAAATATATCGCATAGGAACCGGTCCGAGTTCGAGTCATACAATGGGACCCCGTCAGGCGGCTCGAGAGTTTCTTAACCGAGTGCCCGAAGGTGCGGAGCGCTATGAGGTGGTGCTGTATGGTTCTCTTGCTGCCACGGGCAAGGGTCACATGACCGATGCCGCAGTTGTTGACACTTTCAAGGAAGCCGGCAAGGATGTGGAAATTGTCTGGCTTCCGGATGTGTTTCTCCCTTATCATCCCAATGCCATGTTGTTCCGTGCATTCAGCAAGGATGACTCCGTGCTTTTCGAGATGACGGTTTATAGTGTCGGTGGGGGAGCGATAAAGATAGAGGGAGACCCGGATTGTGAGTCGGAAGACATATATCCGATGAATAAGTTGACCGATATCCTTGAATATTGTGAGCGTACCGGAAAATGTTATTGGGAATATGTGGAAGAATGTGAAGGTCCTGAGATATGGGATTATCTTCATGAGGTATGGGAGGCAATGAAAGCCGCCGTAGAGCGGGGCATATCCCGTGAAGGGCGTCTCCCCGGTCCGCTGAACCTGAGGCGCAAGGCTGCGCAGTATTATGTCAAGGCTACAGGCTATAGGGATAACCTGAAAAGTCGTGGACTCACTTTCGCTTATGCGCTTGCGGTAAGCGAGGAGAATGCTTCCGGAGGAGTTATCGTTACCGCTCCTACATGCGGATCATGTGGGGTGGTGCCCGGAGTCCTTTATCATCTGTGGAAAAGTCGCGATCTTCCGGAGACGCGTATTCTCAGGGCTTTGGCAACAGCCGGTTTAATAGGGAATGTGGTTAAAGAGAACGCTTCGATTTCCGGAGCGGAAGTTGGCTGTCAAGGTGAGGTCGGTGTTGCCTGCGCAATGGCTGCCGCCGCTGCCAATCAGTTGTTTGGCGGAAGTCCTGCGCAGATAGAATATGCAGCGGAGATGGGTCTTGAGCATCATTTGGGCATGACATGCGATCCTGTGTGCGGACTTGTGCAGATTCCCTGTATAGAGCGTAATGCCTATGCTGCTGCCCGTGCCCTTGATGCCAATATTTATTCATCTTTTTCGGATGGTGTGCACCGTGTAAGCTTTGACAAACTCGTTAACGTGATGCGTGAAACCGGACATGACCTTCCCTCGCTATATAAAGAGACCGGCACGGGCGGTCTTGCCAAGGATTACCAGCAGATGTAGAGAAGGTCAAGGATAATGTCAGATCCAATCGTTCTGACGTTCTTTCACAGCCATGGATTCGCTCAGGAGACGTATGAACTCCTGGGCGGCTCGTTTGCGGTAGGCTCCTTTTAGTGTATGCACGCATCCTGCGAGTTCATTTTCAGGGAAGTCAAGCGGGATCGCCTTTATGCCTGATTCGTTATGTATCGTTGCCTCTGCAAGGATGGAAACAAGCATTGTCTGGCGGATTATCTTGAGAAGTATGTTCACTTCGTTCAGTTCGATCTTGATCCTGAAATTGTAACCGGTCGGCTTTATAAGTTCAAATGCGTTTCTTGCCTGGAGTCCCCGCTGTGGAAGGGCGAGGTCATATTTCAGGAGTTCATTCATTGTGACGCTCTCCTGTTTTGCCAATGGATGGTTTGAAGCCACGATAGCAGCCAGATAGTTTTGGAACAGGATGTGTGATTCCACTCCTTCTTCCGGCTTCCATGGTTTGAATGCCAAAACGAAGTCTACCTCACGTGCTTTCAATAGCTCCATGAGTTCTGCCATGGGACGGTAGCATATGTTCAGTTTTATGTCGGGATACATTTTCCGGAACATTATGAGAGTTTCCGTAAGAATCGGGCTGAATGAATATGTCACACCGATGCTTAAGGTTCCTGCCGACATGTTGTTAAGGTCAGAGATGCGTGTGACGCAGAGGTCTGCGCTGTTTATTGTCTGACGGGCATACGGAATCATCTCTTCTCCGGCTTCGGTGAGGGTGACGCTATGGCTACTGCGAATAAACAGCTGGGTTCCGAGTTCGGTTTCAAGTTGCTTTATTTGTTGAGAGAGTGTGCTTTGAGTGATGCAGAGTAGTTTTGAAGCTTCGGAGAAACTTAAAGTTTCTGCAACCTTCATAAAATATTTTAATTGCCTTAGTTCCATGCTATCTTGTTGCCTGAAATGAGATTCTTTTAAAAAGGAAAATAGGTATGGTGGCTCCTACTGCCATGCTGAGCAATATGCAGATACATGTGAAGGAGTTGGATGCGAACAGATAAAAATATCGGCTGAACTGCTCTTCGCCGGTGCTTAGCACGCACATTGCCGCTCCTGCGAAAGACCGGTATGCGTACATGCCCGGAATCATGGGCAGGAGTGCCGGGAAAAAGCATGTTTCGGGTGGGGTCTTGACGATGGGGGAGAAAAGGACTGCAAGCATGCCTATGGCAAAGGATGCAAAGAGAGTGGCGGGGACAATATGCAGCGAGATACCTAACTCCGGTGTCATCAGCATGAACCTGATGACATGACCAATTGCTGCGATTGAGCCGCAATATATGTATGCCCTGCGGGGAGGACGGCTTATGGCTGCAAAACCGATAGCAGCTATCGCTGAAAATAAAGCGTCCTGTAAAATTTTTTCAATCATATTTTCAAAACATTCCTACATTCATAAGAAACATTGCAGCGCATAGCCCGATTGACAGGCACCCGATGATTATGACCGCATCAAAGAAACGGCTTATGGCACAGATATAATACCGGTATAGCATGTCGCTGAAGGAGTTGAGCAAGGGGATGCCCGGAACAAGATATAGCACGCTCGTGCCTAATGCTATCTCCGGGGTGTTGCCGATTGAAAAGAGACTGTCTGTGGCGCCGATCACGGCAGAGACGAAGGAGCATGCTATAACAGTGACGCGCAGGTCGATATTGCAGGCGAGCATTCTGGTTTTTAGCCAATATCCGCCAAGGGTGGCAAAAAAGACAGTAGCCATGGCTATGAGGTCGCCCCCGAAGAGACGACAGAAAGAGGCGTTGGCTATGGATACGAGAGCGAGCACAAGCCATTGGCTTTGCGTATCGGAAGATGTTGTCTGCCGGAAACGCGAATATGCCTCCTTCAGGCTGATCCGGTGCTCGGCGATTGCCCAGCTCAATTCGCTTAGGCGCGTGTTGATGTTGAAGCTTATAGGAGTATGGCGTATAGTGGCTACGGATGTTACGAAATCTTCGCTGTCAATATCCCTGACAGATATATGCACATGGCGGGGCATGATGGTGATATCCACCGTTTTGTTATAAGCCTTTGCTATTCGTGTGACGTTTTTCTCAAGCCTTACGCATGTAGCGCCGCAACCGAGCATCCATGAACTGTAATCTGTTAGAAACAGGCATACATCCTTCAGTTCCGGTGTTGCATGCTCTTCTGATATGTCATAGGACGTGTGATTGTTTGTAATAGTCTCAGTCATAATCCTCATCGCTGTTTCTAGGATCTCCCGGAACAAAAAATTCCTCTCTTTCGCTACCTATCTCAATCAACCGGAAATGCCTTTTCCCTTTTCTGGAATTGATAAAGAGAATGATAGTGCGAACAATAACTGCCAATAAAAGAATGCCGACTATTGCCGACCAGGTTATTAAAGGTATACTCATAATTTTGGTTTTAAATTGTTATTTTGCAAGTAAGTGTTCTCGCTATACACTTACTTGCAAAATAACAATTTAAAACCCTGTGAAAAATGAATTTTTTAGTGAAAAATTCGATAGCAATGATAGGGCTTTCCGAAAAAAACGGAGTTCGCCTTGTAAATCAAGGCGCTCCTGTTTCTTATTCACGTACGTAATGCGGCATGTTTTCCGGCAATACGATTGAGATCTCTACAAGTCCACCAATAGAATTGTCTTCACGGCGCCACGCAGTTTGGAAAATAATCTTGTGAACACCGTTTTTCTCTATTGTGTAGCAATTCTTGCCACCGGATTCAAGTAAGCCGCGTATTATTTCCACTGATCTGGGATTGTGGCAATCGATGAGGCTCTTGCCGATCAAGTCTCCGTGTTTGGCAAAAGTTTCACGGGAAAGCTTGTTCATATAGATTATTTTGCAATCCGCATCACAGACGGTCACAGCGCAATTCATTCCCCACGCCCAGTCGGGTAAAATACCTTTAAAATCCATAATATATTCCTATTAAAAAAACTCTTGCAAATATAGCGAATATATCAAGTCTTACAAAGTCCTTCATGGTTATGTGTGGAAGTAGTTGGCATCAATATGTCATCTTCGGTTCAAGATCTTTAGAGGCTTCTATCATTTTCTCAACTTCTTTTACGGATGGAACGCGGCGTGTAAGCTTTCTTTCAGCGTTCACTTCTTCAAGGCGAGCCGTGAGGTTTTCAGCGTTGCGATGGCGTAACTCCTTGACGGTGTCTACACCTGCGGCTTCAAGCAATTCTGCGAATTGCGGACCGATTCCGGGCACACGGAAGAGATCGGAATGATTCGACCATTTTAAGATAAGTTTACTGCTGATTTCTGTTTTCTCGCCAAGTTTTTTACGTCCGGCTGGGGTTTTGCATATTTTGAGAAATTCTTCAGCGGTTTCGATTCCTGCTTCTTTCAATTTCGAGGCATAGGCTTCGCCCACTCCTTCGATATCAATAATTTTGTAGTTCATGATAACATTGTTTTAAGGATTGTGAAGCAATATTGCCTCATGCCGTTAAAACAAACTTGTCTGCTGTTTGTGTTCGGTTAAATAAAAAATCATACAAATTTTGGATAATTGTAAAAAATACACTTATTTTGTGACACCTACAAGACGTTAACCTTTAGACAATAGCCGATCATAATGCCTGCGATAATGAGAATTAGAGTTATAAGTGAATTTGTGTGTAGTTTGCACATGGCTTATTATCAAGGCATTACCCCCCCCCACACACACTGCCGATCTGGTATATTGAGTGTAGGACAAGGCTTCTTTTTAATTACATACATTTTTTCAATTATATACTTGACGTGTTTGCCAATGGCGGATACGTGTATCGTCGTGTACTTATTATCAATACCAATAATTAATGAAAAAACTTATTTTATCAATTTGTCTTATGGCGATGCTACCTTTGGCAGCGCAGAAGAAGACGTTTACGGCAGCGTGCCTTAACGTTGACGGCCTTCCACCAAGTGTTAAGGCGGCAGGCGTAGTAGACGTAAAACTAAATCCGGAGGGGCCTCAAGAAACGGGGACGCTACAAATGAGTAAGCTGGTGGCTCAGAAAGGATGGGATTTTTTCGGAGTTTCCGAAAATTTCAATTATAACACTCAGCTGATGTCGGAAATCGGCAGCTATTATAACAGTGGCACATACAGAGGTGCGATTCCGACGAGTGTGACTAATGTCGTGCCCTATCTCAGTGGCAATAAATGGTTCGAAACGGACGGACTTAACCTTCTATGGCGTTCCAATATTAATGTCTCGGATGAGGAGTGGTACTTATGGAACAAACGTAACGGCATAACTACCGATGGCGCGGATCAGTTGATAGCCAAGGGATTCAGATATTATACGGTGCGTATTGGCGCCGGACTGGAGGTGGATGTTTACATACTCCATATGGACGCAGAGACCACGGAAGCTGATAATGCTGCCCGGGAAGTGCAGATGAACCAGCTTGTAGATATGATACTTGCAAGTGACAATAAGCGTCCTATAATTATAATGGGAGACACCAATTGTCGCTATACCCGCGATAACCTCAAGGGATTGATGTTCGACAGGATCAATGGAGACCCCCGTTTCGAGATGCATGACCCCTGGATAGATTTCTCACGTAAGGGCGTGATGCCTTCGATTGGAGATCCGGCAATCATGGTTCCGGGTCATTTCGATGGCACTAACCATGAGGCTTTTCAGACTGGAGAGGTTGTTGACAAGGTTTTCTATATAAATAATACGGATGCCCGCGGCGTGACACTGACTGCCAAGAGTTATCTGCAAGACACTGAATTTACATGGCCAGACGGGTCGGAAATTTCAGACCATTATCCCATTGTTATAGAATTTGAAATTGAGAATACCGGTGACGCGCTTTCCGGAGGTCAATATTATCTACGCAATGTCGGTACCGGTAAATATATAAATGGAGGAGGTTGGTGGGATACTCATGCCGTGATGTCGGAAACAGGCAAACTTTTCACGCTGACTCCTGTTTCTACCGGAGATTCTGATTTTATTCTGAGTTCCTCCTATGGTTATCCGGATCGTGATGACATGTATCTTGATAAAGATGAATCAATCAAACATGTGTGGACTTTTGAGAAAGTGGAAGGGGAATCATCTTGGTTCCTTACTTATGAGGATGGAGACACGAAGAAGGCTCTTGGTCTTGACGAAGATAGTTTTTATGTAAACGGCAAGGTGTTTGATAAGGGTAACTCTATGCAAAAATGGGAGCTGATATCATCGGACGCGATGATGGCAGATCTCCATGCGGCTTCCGAAAGTGAACCAAAGAATGCCACTTTCCTGTTTAAGGGTGCAAGCCTCGGAAAAGATAAGGATTCTGATATCTGGGCAAATTCATTCTCTAAAAAAGAGTCTGCCGTTAAATGGGAACATGCGGGAAGTGAGGGGGCTGATGCAAACACCATAGGCAGGGTGTATAATGACAAGGTTATTATAGGCAGCAGGACAGTATGGTCTATCGCCAAGACTGACGGAAATCTACCGAATGGATTGTATGAGGTTTCTTGTCAGATCTTCAGTGATAATAATGATGCCGAGTTAAAATTCAATGGCGTGTCAGTTGCTGTTCCTCGTGAAAACAATGGAGGAGTGACCACTGCCGCTGTTGCTGCAGGGAAATTTGCCAAAGGAGAGCATGTAGTTTCGGCACGTATTATTGTTTCTGATCATCAGATTAAAACAGAAATCGGTAAACTTGGTTCCAATAAAAGCCCTGGAGCGGTGTTTTTCGATAATTTCCGGTTGACATATTATGGTCCTACCGGTGATGATCTCGCGGCATTGAACCGTGTGAAGGCGGCTATCGATGATGCGAAAGCAAAGGCGGAAGCTTACGGTCTTGGCTCTTATAGCAATCGTTCCGTGGAAGATGCATATGAGAACCGCCTGATTACGGGAGATGGGACAAAAGAGGTGCATAATACTTATGTCGCGCTTGCCAAGGCGGCAGCAAAGCAGAATGCTATACCTGCCGATATGCGTTATGCAATACTCAATAATTCATTTGAGATGGGTGATGCCTCGGAATGGGATGTATCCAAAGTCTCCAACGCGCGGGTGGAAGCGACTGATGCCCCCGACGGACAATATATATTCAAGGCTGACGGAGGTGAACTTTCATATTCGCTTGAGGTGACCATGCCTGCTGGTATATATGAGCTCAAGGCGCATGTCTCTCCCGGTGCGGTGCTGAGGGCAGGCGATCGCGCAAGTGTCCCTGCAGAGGGTGCTGACGGAGAGTTTACGGAAATTTCCCTGAAATTTATTCTTCAGAATGGAACCACCACTATAGGTGTTAGGTCAGAGAGGGATTTCATGGCTGACAATTTTGTGCTCACCCGTCTTGGTGACCAACAGAATGCTGCATCATATGAACTTGTGATGTTGGCTATGAAAGACGCTACCGAAAGAGTGACTGCAATGGGAGCTCCGTATAGTGATAACTGGGATTTATCGGAATATCAGGCAATGATCGATAATCTTTCTATTGTAGGTGATGGCAATAGGGAGTTTAATGAAATATACGGTTTGCTTAGGGAGAAGGTCTTCAGTCAGCCCAAGACTGATGGAGTTAGCTTCACTAATGCAATCATCAATCCGAGTTTTGAGTTCGGTTCTACATTAGGTTGGGATGCAATATTCTCGGGAGATACCGGAGTTAAGGGAAATTCAGATGCCACATACACTATGCAAGGATGTGATGGTGCCTATCTTTTCAATACATGGCAAGAAGGGCGTGGAACGATTCTCTCTCAGACTATTCCCGAACTTCCGGCGGGGCATTACCGGTTGAGAGCCACTGTGGCGGGTGATCAAGGAAGTTATATATTCTTTGAAGTCAATGGTCAGCGGTCGGAGACAAAGCTTATAGAACGTGCCAAGGAGATAGGTGAGGTGAAAAGTTTTGAGTTTGATGTTGCGGAAAATACAGATGTGGTGACCATAACCATATCCGGCGCCAATTCCGATGGGTCATATGATGATTTCGGAGGCAATTGGTATAAGGTTGACAAATTCGAACTTACCAGGCATGGCGACACCAAGGTCTGCTTCTTCTATGACAGACTGCAGAGGGCAGTTAACCGCCTTAACCATATTGCAGCGGATCTTCCCGATAAGTATCGCCTTCAGTGGGATCCGAGTGATTATCGCGATTTGTATGAAAAACACATTGAGAGTAATCATGAGTCAGATCCCATGGAAGGAAGCAATGGAGTGGCTGAGATTAACGAGCTGTATGCCCGTTTCCGTTCTCTTGTTTATTCACAGACAGAGTCAGGTGCCGACATGAGTGGAGCAATTTCGAATCAGAGTTTTGAACTGGGCAATTTGTCTTTCTGGAATATAAACATGGAGTCGATGGCGGATGCCAAGGTGACCAAGGGTAATCTGGAAGATGTGTATAAAACGGAGGGACTTGACGGCGAGTATCTCTTCAACTCCTGGCTTAACAATAAGTCTGCTCCATTGTATCAGGTGTTGCCGGCAGTTCCTGCTGGTCGTTACCGTCTTACGGCGCAGGTGGCTTCTGACGCGGGCAATATGTTTTATCTTGCTGCAAACGGAACGTCAGGAAATATGCTGACTACATCCGGTAGCGGCGCGTTTGAAACAGCTATGGTGGAGTTTGAGGTTGAAGCGGATAATACTGATGTCCTTCTTGGTCTTTATCCTTCGGCAAACGGAGATTTTGATCCGGAGCTTAATCCTGTCGTTATGGGTCCATGGTTCAAGGCAGACAATTTCCGTTTGACATTATTGAGTCGCAAGACGGAAGTTAAGTGGAGGATGGAAAGCGAGGATTATGGAACAATCATTCTCCCGTTTGAGTCGGAACTTCCTGATGACCTGACTGCATATGCCGTAGTTTCGTCTGCGCCGACAGATACAAAAGGTGAAGCGAATTATCATCAGATCCTGTCTTTGGTGGCTAAGGATAAGATAGAGGCGAATACGCCATATCTGGTGAAGCGTGTAGAATCCGGCACGTCATCGACAAGTCGTTCTGCAGTGAGAGCTGATGAAGATGGTGTGTACACATTCACAGGATGGACTTCTCATACCGCAGATACATATAAGTCCGGTCTGCTTACAGGCACGTTAGTGGAGAAAGAGGCGCAAGCTGCCGACCATCATTTTCATATGGTTGGTGACAACATAGGTTTCTTCATGCATGACGGCTCTATCGAGCATTCGTCTGTTGAACCTTATCATGCATATATTTCCGGACAAGAGGATTTCATACCTGTATTCTACCTGACAGAACCTACACTGCCTGTGGAATGGACTATGGAGGGATCGCTTTACGGGACGATGATACTACCTTTTGATGCAGAGATTCCTGAAGGATTGGAAGTATTTTTGTTCGAGAACTTGTCGGATATAAAGACAGCCACTCTTGCCGGGCGCTCCGAGCAGATCGAGTACCAGCTTGTGACTTTGAGTAAGTGAAGTAAGTATCGGTAAACAACGATAATTATAAATAAGAATATAGGGTGTA
>CAMYSW010000020.1:0-15970 GCA_947297425.1 uncultured Porphyromonadaceae bacterium | reverse complement strand
GCCCGCGGCTATCGTGGCTCGCGACGGCGCATCCCTGATCCGCGAGATCACGCAGAACCTGAGCGGCATGCAGATGGTCGACCTCAAATATACACCCAACAGTTTTTCCGAGGCGCGACACCTGATGCAGCAAGGAGACATCTATGGCTATTTCTTCATTCCGGAGAATTTCAAGGCAGACCTTCTTGCGGGACGTAAACCGGTTATCACGTTCTACACCAACATGACGTATTTCGTGCCGGCATCGATGCTGTTCAAGACATTCAAGGCGACGGCGATATATGCTAAAGCGGGAGTGGCTTTGGAAGTTGTGCAATCCACGGGAGTTAATGCGGAAAACTTTTCGTCGATGATGATGCCCGTGAACATATCTTCCCGTCCGATCGGCAATCCACAGTTGAACTATGGCATATACATAGCCAACTCATTCGCCCCGTGTCTACTGCAGTTGATGATCTTCCTTATGACGGCGTTCAGCCTTGGGCAGGAAATTAAATACGGCACCTCGCGCCGACTGATGAAAATGGCAGACGGATCCATTGTCAAGGCATTGTTTGGCAAACTCTTGCCCCAGACTGTCATATGGTGGACGATTGCATTCTTCATGACTGCCTGGCTTTACCGCTATAACCACTATCCGATGAACGGATCATGGGGGTGGATGCTCCTGTCAGAATTCATGTTCGTGTTGGCATGTCAGGGATTTGCAATTTTTGTGGTGAGCGTATTGCCTAACCTCCGGCTTTCGTTATCGGTTTGCGCCCTGCTGGGAATCCTGTCGTTCTCCATTGCTGCATTCTCTTTCCCCGTGGATAGTATGTATCCGGCAATGGGCATATTCAGCTATATAGTGCCCACCAGATATAACTTCTTGATATACATAGACCAGGCACTCAACGGAATCCATATCGCCTACTCGAAAGTGTGGTTTGTGGCATACATCGGGTTTATGCTTCTGCCTTTCACACTTCTGTGGCGGCTCAAACGAGATATGAACAATCCTGTCTACGTACCCTAAACTGAAAACTGAAAACCAGAATTGAAACTGAAAACCAGAATTGAAACTGAAAGATCACATAAGGAATATGTTTAAAGTGTATTGCCGCGAATTTAAGATGGTGACACACGATGTGGGAATAATACTGTTTTTTATGTTCCTGCCATTGGCATATCCTATAATATATTCGCTCATATACAATCCTGAACTTGTAAAAGAGGTTCAGATGGTCGTTGTGGACCATGACCGCACTCCACTGTCGCGCGAACTTGTGCGCAAGATGGATGCATGCGACCAGGCAGACGTTATAGGATATGCAGCAGACCTTAACGAAGCGAAACATGCCGTAAATTCACACAAGGCTTATGCAATCCTTGAGATTCCCGAAGGCTTCGAGCGCAACAACGGACGCAACGAATCTTCAAATGCCGTGATGTATTGCGAAATGAGCCTCCTGCTCCGTTACCGAGGCTTCCTTGTCGCCGCCACAAATGTAATGGAAGATTTCTCATCTGAGCTGATGACGGCAAAGATTGACGAGATAGCCCCCTTGGCTGAAACTGTAATGACCGGAGACCCGCTGCCTATACATAATGTCTCTATGGGTAACATCCGCAACGGATTCGACTCATTTATCATGCCCGGAGTGCTTATCCTTATCCTTCAGCAATGCATAGTGCTTGCCGTGGGTATGGCAGGAGGCGCCCAACGCGAAAGCATGAGACTCACGGGATATTGCTCAGACAATCTCGCCCCGTCTACATTGCTCACCATGGTGGCACAGATGCTGTGCTACCTCACAATCCTTGTAATTCCCATAATCTTCATGCTCCATTATGTACCGCTCATATTCCGGTTCCCTATGGCAGGCAACACACTGGAAATCTTCTCTTTCATTCTCCCGATGGTGATAGCCTCATTCGGCATGGGATTCGCATTTCAGTCTGTGGTTACGGAACGAGAATCCGTTTTCATCCTTTGGGTGGCGACATCTCTCGTGTTCCTTTTCTTGTCAGGTCTCATCTGGCCGCTATACGACATGTTGCCCGTATGGCGCTGGCTCGCAAGCATATGTCCATCAACTTGGGGCGTGGAAGGATTCATAAAGATGAACGCCAACGGTGCAAGCCTATCGCAAGTAAGCGGACCATACATCAACATGTGGATACTGGCGATTGTATGGTGGATATTGGGGTATTGCTCACGCCGATGGATAGTGCGCCCGGCATTGAAAAAATTATCTGCCTGACCTATGCTTTACCGAATCACCTACATCCTGTCGTTATTGCCGTTCCGTCTGCTTTTCATCATTTCCGACGTGATGGCATGGATAGCATGCGACGTACTGAAATACCGGCGTGATGTCGTGAGGAACAATCTCAAATCTTCATTCCCTGAAAACGATGACAAGGAAAATCGCCAGATAGAAAAACGCTTCTACAAGTTCCTATGCGATTATTTCATAGAAACCGTCAAACTCGCCTCAATGTCTCCCAAAGAAATGCAGAAACGCATGAAAGTGGAAAACATCGAGGAGATAAACGAGGCTGTAAAAAGCGGACAATCCGTATCCCTCTACCTCGGGCATTATTGCAACTGGGAATGGATCAGCTCCCTGCCCCTACACATTGATCCTGCCGCCAAGTGTGCCCAGATTTATCACCCGCTGAATAATAAGTCTTTCGACAAACTTCTCTATAAGCTCCGCACACGCTTCAAGGCAAACAACATCCCGATGTCTGACATAATGCAGCATCTTGTGCGCTGGAAAAAGGAGGGAGTCCCGTCTGTAACGGGATACATAGCCGACCAGGCTCCCGGACTCAACATACACCTTTTCCTCGAGTTTCTCAATCATGAAACCGGAGTATACACCGGACCGGAAAGGATCTCCAAATTTCTTGGAGCAAAAGCGATCTACGGGCACATGAGCCGCCCCAAGCGAGGATATTACACGCTCCGCCTGATCCCCATATCCCCCAATGTGAGGAAAGAGGAAATATTCGAAACGTCACGCAAGTATTTCCAACTTCTGGAAGACAACATAAAGGAAGCGCCGCAATACTGGCTATGGAGCCATCGCCGCTGGAAACGCTCCCGCGCACTGTTCAATGAATATCATGGAGCAAAGGCATCCGAAATGCTTACACATCTTTAGAATCTGTTAAAAATAAAAGTTTGGGGACTTAACGTAGAGTTTACATACATAAAGATCGCCATAAATGGTGTCATTCTCACCGTACAATACTTATTTATCCAATAATTTAGATTCGATTGGTCAATAAAAGAAGTGATTGTTCGAAGATTTTGATTAATTTTGCATTGAAGTGAGATTATGATGTAATTTAAAACGTTTACCAATCATGCTTCTTTGATCCGCTTCCTTGCTTAATATATGAAAGATTTCTTCAAATTCATGCTGCGTTTCGCAGCTCCTTATAAATGGAATATCATCATCAGTGTGGTATTCAATCTTCTGACAGCTTTCCTGACCCTGTTCTCATTCGCGTTCATCATGCCTATATTGGAGATGCTTTTCAGCATCAACACTCAGGAATACCAATACATGGCTATGGAGTCAGGCAAGATGAAAGATGTGATCATCAATAATGCATATTATTTCATTTCCAGAATGATCACAGAAGACGGCGCTTCCATGACGCTTCTTTTCTTATGCGCAGCCTTGTCGGGAATGACCCTTCTCAAGGTATTGTCGGCATATACGAGCGAATGGTTCACCATCCCGATGCAGAACGGGATGACGCGCGATATCCGGAACGCCATGTACAACAAGATTGTCTCGCTACCTATCGGCTTCTTCACCAATGAGAAAAAAGGTGACATAATGGCACGCATAACGGGCGATGTTGGAGAAGTGCAGACATCCGTGATGTCAAGCATTTTCAGCATGGTGAAATATCCCATCCTGATCATTGCCTATCTCGCCACGATGATCACGATCAGCTGGCAGCTAACCTTGTTCGTTTTCATCACCCTCCCTGTCATCGGTGCCTTGATGGGAGTCGTAGGACGCAAGCTAAAACAGCAGAACCTGCGCGGACAGCAGCGTTTCGGCTCTATGCTTTCCAACATTGAGGAATCAATCAGCGGTTTGCGCATAATCAAGGCTTTCAACGCGGAAAAACAGATGGAAAGGAATTTTGCCGCTGAAACAGAAGACCTGTACCGTATACACAATTCCATGGGGCGGCGATACACCCTTGCCCATCCGATGAGTGAGTTTCTCGGCACCGTCGCCGTGTCAATAATCTTATGGTTCGGAGGAACGTTGATCCTGTCGGGAAGCGCTCAAATAGTGGCATCCGAATTCATTTTCTTCATGGTGATTTTCTATAGTCTCATCAATCCCGCAAAAGAACTTTCCAAAACCTCCTACACTATCCAGAAGGGTATGGCGGCAATGGAACGAATAGACTTGATACTTGGCGCCCAAAATCCGATTAAGGATCCTGAAAATCCGAAAGAGCTGCCTGATGACAAGATCAAAAGCTCTGTAAGGTTACGCAACGTGAGCTTCAGCTATGACGGAGAAAGGGATGTCCTGTCAAATATAAACCTCGATGTCAATCCCGGTGAAACCGTTGCCTTAGTCGGGCAGTCGGGATCCGGAAAATCTACCCTTGTCGATCTCATACCTCGGTTCTGGGACGTGGAACGCGGAGAGATACTTGTTGACGACATAAATGTAAAAGACCTCCGCGTAAAAGACCTCCGTTCACTAATGGGAAATGTGAATCAGGAAGCCATACTGTTTAACGACACCATCTTCAACAATATAGCATTCGGCGACAAGGATGCCACACAGGAAGAGGTAGAGACGGCAGCGCGTATAGCCAACGCCCATGACTTCATCATGAACACTGAAAACGGCTACCAGACAATGATCGGAGATCGCGGTTGCCGTCTTTCGGGAGGACAGAGACAGCGAATCAGCATAGCTCGCGCAATACTCAAGAATCCCGCGATCCTTATTCTTGACGAAGCCACGTCCGCCCTCGACACCGAAAGCGAACGCCTCGTTCAGGAAGCCCTTGAAAAGCTTATGGAAAACCGCACAACAATCGTCATAGCCCACCGTCTGTCCACAATCGTCAACGCGGACAGGATATATGTGCTCCATAATGGAAAAATAGCGGAGTGCGGAACCCACACCGAACTCATTGAATTTGGTGGCATATACAACAAACTGGTTGAGATGCAACAAGTTTAAATTTACTTTTATTTTAACCAGCTTCTTAATTCCTCTATTATGGAAGATAACGAAAATAAAAAGAATCTTAATGAAGAGACGGAAATCAAAGAGACCGAGAATCTTCATGAAGAAACCGGAAAAGCTCTGACACGCGAAGAAGAGATAGAAACCGAATGGGCAAACGCCCTTCACCTCGATTACGACCCCGAGGAAGCCCGCAGAAAGGCAGAGGAAGCCAACACTCCCCCTCCGCCACCCACACCTGAGGTGTCTTCGGCAATGCCTATCCCTCCTGTCCCTTCCAACCAATCCGTCGGTGTAATACCTCCTCCGGCACCAATGACACAAGAGCCGATGCCACAGACCTATCTTGTGTGGTCTGTACTCGCCACCGTGCTCTGCTGTCTCATCCCCGGAGTGGTGGCAATAGTCTACAGCACAATGGTCAGCTCGAAATATTATGCCAAGGACTACGCCGGTGCGCGTCGCGCATCTGAAATGGCTCAATATTGGATCATTGCATCAGTTGTTTTAGGAGTGATAACGGCTGCAATATATTTCCCCCTTTCTATAATAGGTGCCGTTTAAGAACCGTTCAAGAAGCTAATTATTGAAACGCAGGAGAAAATATTTGTTGATTGCATGTGCAATCATTGCCGTCTGCATCATATATTTCGCAATCGATCCGATGTCGGTGCGTTTCATGCCCCGATGCATCTTTCATGAACTCACAGGCTGGCAGTGTCCGGGATGCGGCAGCCAGAGGATGCTCCACGCCTTGCTCCATGGCAACATTCGAGAAGCATGGAATCATAATGCCGTGCTGCTCCTGCTTCTCCCGTTGCTGATACCTATGATATGGCTTGAAATAAACCGCAACCGCCATCCCCGCACTTACATGCGCCTTCATTCGATGCCCGTAGTGTTGACCGCTGCAGGCATAATCCTCGCATGGTGGCTTTTACGCAATATAAATTAGCTGATTTATGTTTATCATCGGATACATGGCAAGTGGCAAGACCACATTCGGACGGGCTTTGGCACGCGCGACCGGCATGACATTCATAGATCTTGATTTCTATATTGAACAAAGATTCCGGAAATCTATCACAGAGATTTTCTCCGAAAAAGGGGAAGAGGAATTTCGACGCATGGAGACGGCAATGCTCCGTGAAGCAGGAGAATTTGAAAATACCATCATATCATGTGGAGGGGGCACCCCATGTTTCAATGACAACATGGACTATATGCTCTCGCACGGAGATGTAGTATGGCTTGAAGCCTCTCCCGAAAGAATAACTGAACGCCTGGTGATCAATAATGCTCGCCGCCCGTTGATGAAAGGAAAATCTCCTGAAGAGATACGCGAAGCTGTGGAAATAGGGCTATCGGAACGTTTACCCTTCTATTCAAGGGCAAATATCCATTTCAGCGGAGAAAGGCTTGAAGACCAGAAACAGATAGACAAATCAGTAAGCCGCTTCCTTGCGACACATAAACAACTTAAACAGTCATTTCTTAGTCAAAGAAAAAATTTTTGATAAAAATTAGCCATATTTAACCAATATTGTGTTAAATCCCATCATATTACGATGATAATTAAAAATAATTATTAAATTTGCGATTAATTCTTACAAACACCACTTTTTCACAACGAGGTAATTTATATTCTTATACCGAATAAAACAATAATCCTATGCGGTATATCTATAAAAATAGTAAATTATTTAGCTGGCAACACATTATAGCGTTAGCTATAATGTGTTGCTTCATGTCCGGACATGAAGCAACGGCACGTAGGCTTTCCCAGGACACGGCAACTACAATATTTTCCGAAAGAATATATTTCCAATGGTCATCATCCCATGTCAATCCGGACTATATCGGCAACAGACAAAAGCTTGACAACATACGTCAGTTTCTGGAGACTCGCGATACAATCGGAAGCAACCGCCTGAGACTCGGGATCAGGGGCAGCGCCTCTCCGGAAGGGGAAGGACCCTTCAATGAGGAACTCGCCTTCGAGAGGGCATTTTCCCTTATGAGATATTTAGGGATGACAAACATCAGCATGAACGGCAAAGTTATCAATGAGCCTGACAGAAGGAAATGGTCTTCATGCCGATATGCAGAAATAACAGCCGTGACCGATCATGGCACAGACAACATGGCATTTTTATCAACCGGAGAATGCGAGTCTGATGAAAATATCGACACTGAAAACATCCTCTCTGAAACCGGAAGGATATGTAACGAGGAGCATGCGGGATGCAGCCATACACAATTCTCCGACTGTGAAACACATATAGAGAATACAAAAGATGAGGCACACAGGGGCGTACGCCTGATCATGGGCACGAACCTTCTGTATGACGCCGCCCTGACCCCCAATATAGGCATAGGCATATGCATAGGCAACAAGGTTACTCTCTGGGCAGACTATATGCACGCATGGTGGAGCAATCACGAAAAACGTAAATACTGGAGAATATATGGTGGAGACTTCGAGGTGCGTATGCAACTCGGACACGGACGCAGCAGCAATCCCCTATCCGGACATCGTATCGGCATTTACGGATCAATCGTGACTTACGACTTTCAACGCGGCAGGGCACACTCGGGCATAATCGCCGATAAATACAATTATGCAGCAGGAGTCTCATATGGCTACAGCCTGCCGGTGGCGCGCAGGTTGAACATAGATTTCTCAATAGGTGTAGGTTACATGTGGGGACGATACCTCAAACATCGGCTTATTGACACGCATGATGTGTGGCAGTCTACTCACAATCGCCGATGGATAGGACCGACCAAAGCTGAAATAAGCTTGGTATGGCTTATCGGACGGGGGAATGTAAATGAACCTAAAAAGAAAGGAGGTCGCAAATGAGAATATTTATAGTTTCAATCATTGCGTCTCTCTTGATTATTTTAGGAAGCTGCGACCATCGGGAACTATGCTACGACCATGAACACTGGATAGATCTTGAAGTTGGCTTTGATTGGGCGGATGCACCTAATGGCAATCCGGTCACAATGGTAGTGTGGTTCTTCCCTGAAGATCCGGATGCAGAAGGGGGACCGAGATCATACGAATTTGGCGGCAAAAACGGAGGAAGCATCCGCATTCCTGCCGGCAACTACCGCGCAATATGCTTCAACGGGGGCACGGAGACACTTCTTGAACGCGGTTCCTCTTTCGAAGATTTCCATATCACGACCGACACCCAGGACATCTTAGGTCCCATGAACCGTTCAATGGATGTCACACCACGCCCTAAACCGGGGAAAGACGAGGATGTGAAGCAGGCTCCGGAAACCCTTTGGAGCGCACAACTCACAGAGATCAAGCTGTTAGGCGGTGTCGCCAACCAAAAAGTTACATTCAAGCCGACAGAGTCTACACGCAAAGTTCACATCCGTATAACCGGAGTGGAGAACTATTCTGCGGACATTAGCGTCAGCGCAGCAATGACAAGCCTTTCCGAAGCATGGTCAATATCCGGACAGACAGGATGCAATAAAAATGTGACTATGCCTATTTCAATCTCTGCCACTGCCGAAGGAGTGTTGGAGGGAGAAATAAACATTTTCGGTCATTGCCATGCAGAAGAACTGACTCATATTCTTACAATCTATTCTTCCAATAAATATTATTGGAATTTCGATGTCACAGACAACATGCATGAGGTAGGACCGACCGGACTGATTGAAATAAATATCAACGGATTGAAAATCCCGGATCCGGAGGGAACAGGAATGACACCATCTGTGCCCGGATGGGAAGAGGGGGAAGACATACATATCGACATGCTCTGACTTACAGAAAATAATAAAGAATAAGACACAATATCATAAAGAAACAAATATAAAACCATACAAATTATGAAATTCAAGGCAATCGCAATGGGACTTGGGGGTTTAGCTCTTGCAACCTCCTGCACCAATGACGTGATCGAAGAGGTGAATCACGGACCCGAGATCTCCTTCACCTCAAGGATGACACGCTCAAACGTGATCAATAGTGTCGCGGATCTTAAGAGCTTCAAAGTTTTCGCCAAATCAGGCGGATTCACCGGCAACATGTTTATCGATGGGGAAACTGCAACCAAGCAACAGGGAAGCACTATATTCACCATGTCTAAAACTTACCACTGGCCACAAGGTGTGAACAGTATCGAGTTTTGGGCGTATGCACCAACGTCAACCAGCGCAACCATAAATACGGAAGGCGCCTTGATAAAAGATGTCAAACCAACATCTTACAAAGCCGATGAGCAATTCCATAATTCCGGTGCAACCCATGAAGACCTGATCGTTGCATATGAAGAAGCACAACGATCTGCAGGAACAAGCGTTGCGCTAAACTTCAACCATGCCCTGTCACAGATTGAGATAAAGGCAATAAACGGCGGTGCCTCTTCGACAACAACCACAAACAAGAATGAATATCGTGTCAAGATAAAAGGAACCTGGGTAGTAAACGCATTGGAATCGGGCAACCTGACTTTCTCCAAGAAAGAAGAATTGAAAGACGTGCATTACATGAGCTGGGCTCCCGGCGGAAACAGAGTGGTATACGGACGCGAGTTCCAAGAGTTCGCAGAGCTTAGCCATGAGCCGATTGAATTACTTGGACATGACAATGCTTTCAGTTCAGAGCTTATGTTGATACCACAGACTCTCAACTACTGGGATCTTGACGGCAATGACAAAGAAACAAACTCGGCAAAAGGTGCATACATCATCCTGCTGTGCCGCGTTGAGGAAGTGCACGAAGGCGCACAGCATACAGGAGGTGGCGATTACACTACTACAGAAGGCGACAAGCACGTACACCAGATGTTCCCGATCAAAGACGGAGACAAGACTTTCAACGAGAATCTTTATGGATATGTCTGCGTACCAATCTCCGACAAAGATGCCGATGATAAAAAAATGAAATGGGTGCCCGGCAAAAAATACAGCTATACGCTTGAGTTTTGCGGTGCAACCAGTGGAGCCGGAATATATCCTCCTAAAGATGACGTAACAAACTTTAACCTCCCGACAGGAAACGGCAATTACATATACGCAATCCCGACTCACGAAGATCCGGACAAACAGAAAAAACCGGGTGACGCAGTCCTTGACAATCCCATCCAATTCTCTGTTACCGTATCTCCTTGGGATCCGCAATGGAAGCCGGGCGACACAGGTGGTGACTACGACATGAAATAAGTGACGAAGTGATTTAACGAATGAATTTCAAGACCATATCCATATATACACGCAACCTCTTCCCTGCATCGATGATTATCGTTGCCGCCATATTAAACGGCTGCACAGACGACATAATCATGGATGACAGGGGGAATGAGGGGGCTATGAATTTCGATGTATCGGTGTCAGCTCCATGGTCGGAGGCGACATCGCACAAGGCGAGATGTAACCGCGAGGTAGATATAGACCGCACCGGAGACGGACTTTTCCTCATAACGCAGGTTTCGGAAATTCCCGACACTCCTGCCGAGACACCGCTACAAACCAGAGGAGCACAGATCAACGGCATCGATGCTTTCTGGACATCATTCGGGCTCTCGGCAATATGTACTGGCGCGGCAAACTATCCTACGGACGACACCGGGTATGGCACCGACTTCATTCATAACATACGTCTCTCTTCAAGCGACCGCAAAAATTGGAGCCTTCCCGCCAATACCTCCCTCAACTGGCCGGGAGGTGGAATAGTGAAGTTCTTTGCCTACGCACCATTCGCGGCAAAGGAAGACGGAGGAGATCAAATCACACATTCCGACAATACACATAAAGGCTCCCCGACAATATCATACACCGTTGCCTCAAAGATTGAGGAACAGCAGGATCTTATGTATTGCTCTGCGGAGTGTTCAGGCAAAGGCGGAACACCTGTTGAACTGAAGTTCAAACATGCACTCGCAGCCGTGACATTCCAGACAGCATCAGATTTCCTTGACGGGGAAATCACAGGAATCTCAATCAGCGGAGTCTATGGCTCCGGAACTTCAGTAATTGGCTCCGGAACGTGGACCACCTCGGGAGAACTGCGCTCTTTCACTAAAGAACGCAGTATAACCATTGATCCGGAAGACACCAACGATAACTGCTACGCCCCTGCGGGTGGAGTGGAAATCATTGGCACGACAGGCAATCTTACACTCTTGATGATACCTCAGGCACTCACCGAGAACGCAACCGTGACAATGAATTTCACAGACAAACTCACAGGTGAGAAACGCACTCTGACTGCTAAAATAGGCGGCACGGGTAAAGAATGGAAAGCCGGGAAGCTTTATTGCTATTCACTGTCGACCAAAGGTATACTCATCGAACCTGTCTATGACGTGAAGGTTCCTGAAAATGCCAGACTCAATTACTCCGGAATAATCGAGGATGTGGAGATTGCCGCCTACATCGAGGTATATCAGAAAAATGGAGAAAACAAGGTGCAAGCAAAAAAACTGAAGGCAAACTGGTATATTGAAAGTTCCGTCGGAGGCAGCACAACCATAGATCCTGACGATTCGGAACGGTTTATACCGGAAAACGGGAGTTCTCCCGTAGAATCGTTCGAACGTCTTAAAGGACGATTGAAGGTAAGGAGCCAAAGCCAGTTCCTTGCATTGCGCAAGCCATTCAAAGATAAAGGTTTCCTCACCCCTCTTGAAAACAATGAGGACGCACTTGACTTGTCCAAACCTACAGATTCAGAGACGGCAGAATCGGCAAACTGCTATGTAGTGAACAGACCAGGATACTATAAATTCCCGCTTGTATATGGCAACTCGCTGGATAACCCCACTGCATACAATCCGGGCAACACCTCTACCGGTGCCTGGACAACCTTCAAGGATCATGAGGACCAACCCATCACAAGCGAACGCATTTATGACAAATATCCGATAGGGAAGCCTGTGCTTATATGGCAAGATTCCCCCGGACTTATAACAGATATAAGCCTTGACGAATCGACAGGACATTTTATAGAGTTCCGAGTAAAAGAGGAATCCATGTGTCAGGGGAATGCAGTCATAGCAATACTTGGCTCCGATAACAAGACAATACTCTGGAGCTGGCATATATACGTCACCCACTATGACTGGTCCAAAGGATCAGACGTAGCTGTAACATCTAAACCCAAAGGAATCGTTTACCATTTCCCTCCAGCCAATATCGGTTACTGCGATCCTCACGCAGCCGATGCAACAAGGGAAGTAGATATAAATATTGTGATTCCGGGACCCGATGGCAAAAAGTATAAAAAGAGTATCGGTAAATTCACTCAAGACGAAATCAAGGCGTCATCAGCCGGTGATAACACCTACTATCAATGGGGGCGTAAAGACCCAATGCTGCCAGGAATATATTCAAGCGCCCTACCGGACAGGGAATTTTTGAATTATAAGATCTCTGATAGTCAATATGCTGAGTCCGCAGATAAAGCCACACCTGAGAAAGAACAATTCGACATGGAGAACAAACCTTACTTCTCACCAAACGGATATGAATTCATGAGGGGTGAGGGACCGGTCACAATGGGAGAAGCAACACGTAATCCCAATCTATTCTTTATGAATGACCATGATGACACCGGTACACACTACAAACCTCGACGCCATTGGCACAGAGCATTGGAAAGCATTGTGGGCATTGAAGGAAAAATAATAAATGCATGGAATGGATTGATCACCGGTAATGGCGATAACGATTTTAATAATACAATAAATGATCCTGACAATATTTTAAAAACAATATACGACCCCTCACCGAGAGGATATATGGTGCCTCCGGTAGGAGCATTCTCCGGTTTAAGCAACAGCGGAACATCCGGAACAATATTAACGACCTTGGAAGGGGGAGAGGAAGTATATAATAATAATAACAACTTGTTAATAGCATACAAAGCAACAATCTCGGGTAAATCAATTATATTTCCACTTACCGGAATTAGAGATATGGGGCAAAGCCTTATGCCAAAATCTCGAGATGGGAGTGGCAACCCAATAGAATATTATCCTTATCAGTATATATTCCCTTCAGATTGGCCTTCTACATATCCCGCATTCAGAAAAATTACATTTATTGCTTCAAGTACTACCAATAATAAAGATGAACAAACCTTGATATTTTACTTAAATCATCGGACTATACCCAAAACAAGCCCCGAAACGGTATATTTCTGTTTGTCTTCAAATAATGCCTACGGATTCTCGATACGTCCGGTAAGGATAAGGTGAACCTGAAAGAGTTGAAATAAAATTTTGAGAATCTAAATATAAATGCTAATTTAGGGGATAAATTCCGACACTATGAAAGATAATATAGATAATATGGATCTTAATCCCAAGGAGATGGTGGAGATTCTCGAAAATGAAAATCCGACAATGCGTATAGGTATTGTCGCCAACTACTCCGACGGTTACGAGACCAGAATGCTATTGACACCGGAAGCTTGCGGAATGCTGACTTCCGGAGGCATTAAGGTGTGTATGGAAAGCGGTTCAGGCAGCGACATAAGCTTCTCCGATGAAATATATGCCGAATATGGCGTCAAGATAGTAACGCGAGACGAGGCACTCAAATCGCCCGTGGTGCTATGTTATAACCCCCTGAAGGCGGAAGATATAAAAAAGATGCAGAAAGGCGCAGCCCTCCTATGCATGATGGACAGCATACTGTTCGAGCAGTCCACTATTAAGGCGCTCCTTGAACGCGGCATAGCCACCGGTTGCTTCGACAACATGTATAGCCATAACGACGAGCCGGTATTCGCGAACATTATAGACGAAATTGACGGACGCGCCGCAATCATGTATGCGGAAGAAGCACTGTCATATCTCGGCGGCGGCAAAGGCGTGCTGCTTGCCGGAGTTGCTGGCATAAATCCATGCGAAGTGCTGCTCATAGGCATGGGTAACGACATGATAGCGGCGGCAAAGGCAGCGGCAGCTACAGGTGCCCGCGTGACACTGATGGACAACGACACGTCAACGCTTCAAGTAGCAAAAGACCTTATCGGGACTAATGTAGACACGATAGCCGTGCATCCACGCGTGCTCTATAACCGCGTCAAGACTGCCGATGTCATTATCCTCGGAAACACCACCCGTCCCTTTGAATTTCCCAACAACCTCAAAGCGGCAATGAAAGAGAATGCGTACGTGCTTGACATGAACGAGACCCATCCTTCTGTATCCGTTCCCCGCACTGTCACTATGGCACTTTCAAATGCTTTGGTCAACTTCTTTGACGAAATGGTGATCAAAAACGGATTCTACGGCATGGTCGCAACCACACCCGGAGTGCAATTCGGAATAGTAACTTACGAAGGCAAACTCGTGGACAAGCTTATAGGCAGCTACTTAGGTATGCCAAGTGTTGACATAAACGTGATGCTGTCTGCAGCCAACTAAGAAGCTGTCTAAATGAAAAAGAGGAGAAGCCTCATTCACATAATCCCTTCCAATAAATGGGGCGGAGCACAGACTTATGCCCTTGACATTTGTCGCCACTATGTCGGCGCCGGATGGAAAGTCACAGCCCTGACGCGCAACGCCGTCGGGGTTGACGCTCCTTTTGCAGAATCGGGAATAAAACTGCTTCATGCCCCCTTGGCGGGATTCTTTGATCCGGCTTCTGTTATGACCCTTGCCCGTAAGCTTCGCGAATCCGAATGCAACAACATCGTGATTCACACCCATAGATACAGGGACGCATTCACGGCATTGCTTGCAAAAAAAATCGCAAAACGTCAAGACGTGAAAATCGTGACCACGCGACACACGGTGAGACGCGGGCGCAACACATATTTTTTCCGTAAGATATATTCCAATGTAGATGCACATATCTTCGTGTCGAAGATGGCATACGAGGGATTCCGCAATTCCCTGAAAGGGACAATCACCTTACCGGAAAACCGTGTCCATATACTTCACAACAGCATCAATACTGGCATGGGCATCATCAAATCTACTGCCGAGCCGGACCATGGTCCGATAATCGCACTCTATCAAGGCGCACTCGTAAAAGGGAAAGGACTTGAAACCCTAATTGATGCAATGGCATTGCTGAAAGGCACGAAGCTACGTCTCCGCATTTCAGGAATGGGAAACCCGGATTATCTTGACATGCTCAGACGACGTGCGATGCAACGGGATGTGATGGACAGCATTGACTGGAACAATAAAGCAACTCCATCGGTAGAGGCTTGCACGGAAGCATTCTTCGGGGTGGTTCCATCATCTGAAATAGAAGCCTTCAGCCTTGAAAGTTTACGCTTCATGGCTGCAGCAAGGCCTCAGGTAGCAACCGACAATGGTGCCCAGAAAGAGTATCTACGCGATGGATCAACCGCATTTCTTGTCAAACCTGACAATGCAAATGAACTCGCCCAAGCAATGCGCAGTCTCACTCAGGATCCTAACCTACGGACAGAAATGGGACTCAAGGCACACAACGAGTTTTCAAGCCATCTTTCGTGGCAACATTTTATAAATACGCTTAATAAAATTTATACAAAATGAAAAAAGCCCTTATAACCGGCGTGACCGGTCAAGATGGGTCATACCTCTCAGAATTTCTTATATCCAAGGGATATGACGTGCACGGAACCATACGCCGCAGCTCAACGGATTTTCGCGAACGTATAGCGCATCTTGAAGGCAATCCGCAATTTCATCTCCATTATGCAGACATGGCAGATTCCATGAGCCTGATGAAGGTGATAATGGACGTAAAACCGG
>CAMYSW010000019.1:0-16039 GCA_947297425.1 uncultured Porphyromonadaceae bacterium | reverse complement strand
CAATTCAGCAGCAGTGGCAGCTTGAAGCCGAATTTAAACCAAAGGCAGGGAAAGACGAAGTTAATAAAAAGATCAACGGATGGCATGATGCGGTCCATAGGGATCTTGGGAATTAATAAGGCATTAGGTGTTAGGCATTAGGCTTTAGAAAGCTTCGCCGAATGGACCTAAAGCCTAAAGCCTAACGCCTAAAACCTAACGCCTAAAACCTAAAACCTATAAAAGACTATGAATGAATACTCTTTGACAATTCAATGTGTGTTTGAATTTATCGGCACAATGATAATGATTCTGCTTGGTTGCGGAGTGGTGGCGTGTGTTTCCCTGAAGAAATCTAAAGGTGAGGGTGCCGGCTGGATAGTGGTGACACTTGCATGGGGACTTGCCGTGATGTGCGGAGTGCTTGTAGCCGGTCCATTCACCGGTGCCCATCTTAATCCTGCTGTATCTATAGGACTTGCAGCTGCAGGTAAGTTTCCTTGGGCTTTTGTAGTTCCATACATAATTGCCCAGATTTTAGGGGCATATGCAGGAGCCACTTTGGTATATGTATTTTACAAGGATCATTTCGATGCTACCGAAGACAAGGATACCAAGTTAGGTGTCTTTTCTACTATTCCTGCAATAAAGAACCGTTGGCGCAACATCATAAGCGAGGTTGTCGGCACGTTTGTCCTTATCCTTGTCATTCTGTTTATCGGCGATAAGTCTAACGCTGCGGAGGTAGGGCTGGGAAGTATCGGAGCAATCCCCGTTGCCCTGCTCGTAGTTGCGATAGGTCTTTCCTTAGGCGGAACCACAGGCTATGCCATTAATCCGGCACGTGATTTCGGTCCGCGGTTGGCACACCATATGTTACCAATCAAGGGAAAAGGTAACAGCCAATGGAGCTATGCCTGGGTGCCGATTGTCGGTCCTATTATCGGAGCAGCTCTTGCGGCACTTGTGTATTGGTTGATAATAAGGGTTTTGTAAAAGCCTTTATTATCAAAATGATGTGGCTTCGGGTCCGGAGAAGGTCATTTTAACCGGAAGTATCTTTCCTTCTGAATCAAAGCGGAGTTCATCGATACATGTTACCCGGTTGTTGCCGTCAGTAGCTCCGAGTGGATGTCTGTGGTAGATTATATAATACTTCCCTGTTTTTGGAGATTGGATAACGGAATGGTGTCCTGCGCCTGTCCCTATTTCCGGATCCGATTCCAGAATTGTACCAATCCTATTGAATGGTCCGAATGGAGAATCCGCGATTGCGTAGGCTACCCTGTAGTCATCTTTTGTCCAGTTTCCCTCGCTCCACATGAAATAATATTTTCCATCCTTAAGAAGCATAAAAGGACCCTCGGTGTAACCATTGGGGGTCACTTCTTTATATATGGTACCATCCGAGAATGGAACGAGTGATTTGAAGTCTTCAGCCAGCTTGACCAAGTTGCAATGTCCCCACCCCCCGTAATACATGTAATAACTCCCGTCTTTATCACGGAATACAAATTGGTCAATTGGCTGGGCACCGTTGACTATCTCATTAATGAGGGGATGTCCCAACAGATCCTTGAAGGGTCCTTCCGGGCGGTTGCTGACAGCCACACCGATCCCGCCGATTTCCCCTTCGTGAACATCATTGGCTCCGAAGAAGAGATAATACTTCCCATCTTTTTCAAGCACAGCCGGTGCCCACAATGCACCCCACGCCCACTTGACTTCAGTTGTGTCTATGATGTTATCATGCTTTATCCAGTGTTTCAGATCTGTGGTCGAGAAGCAGTCCATCGCCGTCTGCTCCTTGAAAGGAAGGCTGCGCGTAGGATATATGAACACTCTGTCGCCATAAACAATCCCTTCCGGATCGGCATATGCTCCTGAAAAACATGGGTTGCCATGACTTAAGAATTTTGTATCTGTGACGTTGGATTTGGCATGTATTGCAAAACCTGTTAATATCAGGCTGGACGCAAAGATCAATGCTTTTTTCATTATGTTACTTACTTTTGATGTATATTTTTTGAGAGATGCGGATTGAGTCTGTAGATGAAGATTCTTCATCCGGTATGCATCTCACGGGTGCTGTCATCTCAAAGAAATGTAGTATTTCCTGTAGATTTTCCCCTTTTAAAACCATGCGGAAAGTTCTTGATGTCAGTTCGGGTGCGATTTCGAAGTCTACTCCATAGATGTTATGTAGGGTAGAGCATATTTTGTCCAAACGTTCGTCATCAAAAATTATCACGCCCTCTTTCCATGAGCAATATTTCTCAGTATTTATATCTTTGTCTACTTTGGACATGCCGTTATGCATGGCAAGATGATCACCCGGTTTTAAAGAAACTCTATCGAATGGCGTGTCTACATCTACTTTCCCTTCCACAAGAGTGACAGATGCGCTGGGATCATATGCGTTGACATTGAATTGGGTTCCGGTGGCTGTAACCGAGAGGTATGGAGTGGAGACCTTGAAGGGATGTGCTTTGTCGGATTGGATATCGAAGTATGCCTCGCCATTTAGAATAACTTCTCTTGTATCTTCTTTGAACTTTGCCGGATATTGAATAGTGCTGTTCGCATTAAGCCACACGTCCGTGCCGTCGGGGAGTGTGGCTTGACTTGTGCATCCGTAGGTTGTCTTCACGGAAATCATCTGTTGTCCGCTATTTCTTGATTGAATAAAGAAATACAGTGCGACACCGAGAAGGGGCAGGAAAGCTGCTGCGGCAAAACGGGAACAGAATTTGACAAATTTCCGGAATGCAATAATGAAACCGTTACCCTTGATGCCGGTTTTGAACATAAGGTTGCGTTCCGACTTCTCCATATCTATTTCCTCAATATCGAAAACAGGATTCAAAGCAGACCATATGTCCTGTTGCCTAAGGAAATATCGGCGGTTGTCATCGGATTGTTCTATCCAATGAAGAAGATCTTCAATTTCTTGGGGAGAGGCTTCGCCCGCAAGATATCTGGTTATCTGAATATTCAGATTTGTATTGTCTGTTTCCGGGTTCATCTATTCAAAAATATATAAAGGCTTGACAGTATTAGGAATATTATGCTCTTGAAGGAGGAAAGATTGCGCTGCAGATAGTTCACAACCTTGCTTATCCTTGATTCGACCGTGCGCACCGATATGTTCATGCGCTGTGCAATTTCGACATACTTCAATCGCTGTACGCGACTTAGGAGGTAGGTCTCGCGCACTGTCGGGTCAAGGTTTGCCAGCAGGTTATCGACTGCGGCGTTGAGTTCGGTATAGAACAGGTGCTCTTCAGCCGATAGTGCCAGGATTGTTTCATGGTTCTTATCTTGATATAATGTTTTCACCTTGCGGTGTTTCAGTTCATCAAGAGCCAGATGTTGCACTAACGATATGAGATACGTTCGCAGCGATGTTCGTATCTCAAGAAACTTTCGGTTGCTCCATATTTTAACGAATGCTTCCTGAACGATGTCTTCGCAGGTTTCCCTATCGAGGATAAAACGGGATGCAAACATGACCAGATCCTGATAGTAATACTGAAAAATCCGGACGAAAGCTTCGTGGCTGTCGAGTTTAAGGGCAGCCACCAATAACATCTCATTTTCGTAATCGTAATCGCAATCGGTCATGTTATTAGATTTTGTGCGAAGGTATGCATTATCTTATTAATAAACAAGCGTTTCAAACAAAAAAAATAAAAATAGAAAATTTTGTATTTTCACGATGTGGATTATTTTCGGTAGGTCGTTCTTTTTGTAATAACAGTTAAAATTTGTCATTTAATTTTAATAAATATGACGTTTTAGAAGGATTTTGAATACCAACCTTAAGGCAATTCAATTTTGTGCGAAACAAACAAACTAACCTTATAATATATGGGAAACTGTTTTTCTACTTCATCGGGCAGGTTCTTGTCCAAAATTAAATTATTACTGGTTTTGCCGGTATTGTTCTGCATAGGACTGCCGGCATATGCCTCCGGTAATAAAGTTTCTATTAACATGAAGGATGTTCCTTTAGTGAATGTTCTGAAATCAATCGAACGTCAGACCGATTACCGCTTTTTCTATAGTAAAGAGTCGGTCAACGTCAACAAGAAGGTGTCTGTCAATGCCGCGGGGGAGGCTGTCTCCGTTGTTCTTGATAAGATTCTTCCTTCTTGTGGCATCGGGTATACGATTGATAAAAAGAGGATTCTCCTGAACAGGATGCAGGAGAATGCATCGAAAGTCTCTACAACTACAGCAGGTAAAGGAGAGAAGGTAAAAGTTTTAGGTCAGATCAGCGATGCAAAAGGAGAGCCGCTGATTGGAGTCTCGGTAAGGTGCGACGAAACCGGGGCAGGTGCCGTTTCCGACATTGATGGCAATTACGCTATTGAAGTGCCGGAGGGAAGCCGTCTTTCTTTCACATACGTGGGTTATACCCCGGTGAAAAAGAAAGTTGGCAAAGGCGGCTCTGTCAATGTCGTGCTTTCCGAAGACTCCAAACTCTTGAGTGAGGTTGTGGTCATCGGCTACGGCACAATGGACAAGAAAGAGCTTACTTCCGCCATAAGCCATGTTGGCGAGAAAGACTTTCTTTCCGTCAGTTCTCTTGACCCCAAAATGCTGATACAAGGTAAGGTGCCGGGTGTATCTATTACCAATACAGGTGCAGGAGACCCCAATAATCAGGCAAGTATCCAGATTCGTGGTGTGTCTTCGCGTTCAGCGGGTTTAGGACCATTAATCGTTATCGATGGTGTGCCCGGTGGAGACCTTACGAATGTCAATCCTAACGATATTGCTTCTTTTGACATTCTAAAGGATGGTGCAGCGTCTGCCATATATGGAACACGTGGTTCCAATGGTGTCGTTGTTGTAACAACAAAGAAAGGCTCGCGTGATGGAAAGACACATACATCCTATTCATGTACTTTGGCATGGGATGTAATGAAAAAAGAACTGGACATGATGAGTGCGCAGGATTTTCGCGAAGTCCGTCTTGGTTGGGGAGATCCGGGCGTAGACATCGGTGGTAATGTAGACTGGCTTGATGCCGTTTCGCGCACCGGATTTACGATGAAGCATACTCTTACTGTCAGTGGCGGTAATGAGAGGAGTAATTATCGTGTCAGTGCTGACTACCGTGATGCCAACGGAATCGATCTCCGGTCGGGCAGACGTGAATATGGTGCGAGAGCCTCTGTGCTCCATACTACAAAAGGGGGACTTTTCACGATAAACCTCAATGTGGTGCCCCGTGTCATATCACGCGACAATGCCGACTGGGGTGTGTTCAAGGATGCTATAGAAGCCAACCCAACCACTCCTCTCATGGATCCTAATAATCCGGCGCAATATTATAATTTCTTCGGACAGATAGCCGGTAGCAACCCTGTGGAGAGGCAGAAACTCGAGACAAGCCACGCAGATGATAAGTTGCTTGACATGGATGGATCAATCAAGCTAAATCTGCTTCCATTGTTTTATAGGAATGGATTGACCGGTCAGAATCTTTCGACCCAGATAATGTTTGCAAGTCATCATTACAGCAATGACAACACCTCTTTTGTTCCTTCAACAAGCACAGCATGTATAAACAGCGGACATGAAGGTGTGGCTTCTCGGTCATACAGTAAGAGTCATCAATATATTCTGGAATGGCTCACCAATTACAGTGCACGTTTTGCCGACAAGCACAATGTTAAGGCGATGGTCGGATATTCCTATCAGTATGCCCAGGCTTCCGGTTTCAATGCGGAGAACAGGGATTTTCCCAACGATGGTCTCGGTGCAGACAATCTTGGCTCCGGATTGTGGGCTAAGGAAGAAGGCGAGGTTTTGATGGGGAGCTATAAAAACGATTCAAAGCTTATCTCTTTCTTCGGTCGTTTGAGTTATGATTACGATGGAAAGTATCTTATCACCGCATCTCTTCGTCATGAGGGTTCTTCTAAATTCGGAAAGAATCATAAATGGGGTAATTTCCCGGCAGTGTCTGCCGGATGGCGTATATCGCATGAGGAATTCATGAAGGATATCACGTGGATAAATGATCTTAAAATAAGGGCAGACTATGGTGTTACCGGTAATCAGGATTTTGGCAGCTATTTGTCAATAAACACCATGAGCGGTTTTGGATACTATTATTATAACGGAAAGTATATTCAGGTATGGGGACCTGGTAAGAATGTCAATCCCGACCTCCGTTGGGAGAAGGGAAAGAACTGGAATGTAGGTCTTGATTTCTCGGTGCTTGACAATCGTATCTATGGTTCTTTAAACTATTTCAACCGCAGGCAGCAGGATCTCCTTGGCAATTACACGGTTTCTGTGCCACCGAATATCCATGGTGAAACATTTGTCAACGTGGGAACAATGAAAAACACGGGATTTGAATTTGACCTTAATTTCAATGTCGTGGATACTAAAGATTTTTCTTATAATTTTGGTGTCATAGGAAGCACGATGAACAATAAGTTCGTTGAATTCAGTAATTCGCAATATGTCGGACAGGACTATTATAGCGTATGTGAGACTGTGAATCCTTATCCTTATTATTATCTGCAGCGTATCGAGAAAGGTAAGCCAATAGGTAATTTCTACATGTGGCGTTACGCCGGTATCGACCGCAACGGAGACTGGGTGGTATATGACAAGAATGGAGAAATGATCAGTGCCTCAATGGCTACAGAAGAAGACCGCTGTGTAGTTGGAAACGGAATGCCGAAATTTACGATGTCAACGACCCATAATTTCCGTTATCGTAATTTTGATTTGTCTCTGTTCTTCCGTGGGGCATTTGGCTTTCAGATTTTCAATATCCATGATTTCTATTACGGCACCCGTAATTTCAACGGCAATATGTTGAAAAAGGCGTACGGTAAGAATTTTGATGTGTCGCCTTACTCTGCTCCGGTTGTGAGCGACTATTTCCTTGAGAATGGCGATTATTTCAAACTTGACATGATAACGTTGGGTTATACTTTGCGTCTTCCACAATGTCGCTTTATTGATAAAGTGAGGGTTTATGGAACAGTGAATAATGTGTTCACGCTCACAAAATTCACCGGAGTGGATCCGTCAACCTATCAGGTCAATGGTCTTCAGCCCGGAGCGCAGGGCGACCGGAGTTATTATCCTTCAACGCGTCAATTCATCGTGGGCTTGCTGCTCGATTTTTAACAGCAAAAACAACTTAGACATGAAATTTCTAAAAAATATCATGATTGCCACTGCGTCGGTGTTGGCTTTGGGAAGTTGCACCAACCTTGACGAGACACTATATGACCAAGTAGGCTCTGATAATTATTATAATACAAAAATGGATGTAATCAGGGCGGTTTTCCGACCGTTCGAACATGCCTATTGGAGTATATGCAATCGGCATATACTGAATGAGCTTCCTGCCGACCAGCTTATCACACCGACACGCGACGGATGGTTTTACGATGGCGGATGTTGGGAACGTCTTCATTATCATACCTGGACCGTAGATGACTTTGTGGAGGCGAGGGATGAATGGAACGGCTGCTTTCAAGGAATCATGCAGTGTAATCTGGTGATTGAGGATTTGAGCCGTTTTACTCCGGAACAATTCGGATTCAGCGACACTGAATTCAACAATCTAACGGCACAATGCAGGATACTGCGTGCGTGGTTCTACATAAGATTGCTTGATGAGTTCCGAAATGTGCCTCTTGTCACAACCTATAGTGACCGTCCGAACAATCCGCAGGTGGCACCAGAAGAGACTTTCAGGTTTATAGAGAGTGAACTTAAAGACAATCTTCACTTGCTTATAAAGAAAAACGGTCTCGGCACTAACTCTCAGATACAGGGACAATGGACACAGGCTGCCGCTGCGTCTTTGCTCGTGCGTCTTTACCTCAATGCTGAAGTATATACCGGTGAACCCCGGTATGAGGATTGTGCGAAAGTGGCTCAGGATATCTTGGATAATAAATATGGCGACTATATGGTTGCCGATCGGTGGGATGCGGCATTCGATTATGATAACGACAATTGCGATGAGGTGATTTTCGGTTTCTCAGGTGCGAAAGGATATTCGCACTGGCATTATGATTACAATACATATGCCTGGACTGTTCCTGCCAATGCAGCATGGTTCCTGGATGACAATAAATCCGGCATTCATCATAACTGCAAATATGCGGCATCTCCAAGTTATGATCTTGACGGCAATCTGTATGATTATGAACTCGGTATGCCTGTTCAGAATTATAGGAAATATCCTGGGGATGAGCGCATGAAGTTCTATACCAATACCGGCAACAGTCGCCGCGAGGGGATGTTCCTTTTCGGATATCTTGAATATAAAGATAATAATACGGGAGCAATTACACGTCTACGTGCTCCAGAGCTTCCTTATGATTTATATATACGTGATGCTGTCGGCAAATTCCAAGGTCTTGATCCTGATAAATGGCCCGGAGACAAAACCAGTACATTGCGTAACGGAGATCATAATTCGGGATGGCATTTCGTTAAATATCCCCTTTTGAGTGATGATGATCCGAATCAGGTTGAAAGCGATTATACTGAGATTCGTCTTCCAGAGATAATCTATTCGCTGGCTGAATGTAAGATGCGAGCCGGCGATAAGCCGGGAGCCGTGCGTCTTTTGAATTCTGTGAGACGCCGCAATTATCCTGCAGAGAATCTTGACAATGTGCTGTATGCTCCTGAAGGGAAAGCTCAGTTCGATGAGAATGAAATGTTGGCTGAATGGGGTCGAGAATTTTTTGCCGAAAGCCGGAGAAGAATAGATCTTGTTCGTTTCGGAAAGTTCAACACCGGGCGCTGGTGGGACAAGACTCCTGATGCTGACAATCATACAGCAATATTCCCGATTGTCCGTTCGGTTTTGAATTCAAATGCTCTATTGAAACAGAATCCGGGATATGGCAGGTAACAGTATGAATTTAGAATCTCTGCCCTCAAAATGTTAGGGCAGAGATCTTAAACAACTTCTCATTACTTAAACAATAAAAACTTATGAAGTTAAAAAATATATTCTATTTATTACTGTGGGTTCTCCTTTTATTGCCACTGTATAGCTGTGAGGGGGAGAAAGATCTGGTAATCATTCAAAACGACTTGCCAATAAAGACTTCTGTTCTTTATATGGTTGGTGATGCCACGCCAAAAGGGTGGGATATAAATTCTCCCACTCCCCTTGTGGTTTCGGAAGATGATGCACTTGTGTTTACATGGGAGGGTAATCTTAATGTAGGAGAAATGAAGCTCTGCATGACAACAGGTAGTTGGAACGATCCCTTCATACGACCTCTGACCGGAGGAACGGAAATTGGTAAGGAGCCTATAACTGATGCCCCTTTCAAGATGAATGCCGGAGATCCGGATGATAAATGGAACGTTGTGGCAGCTGGTGTATACAACATTAAGTTCGACATGCGACATCGCACCATGAGTACTGTTTATCTTCGCGAGCCAGATGGTCCGGAAGTTACGCCTATTGAGACGGAAAATCTATATATTATTGGTGACGCTACACCCTCTTGGTGGAATATCAACAGTCCGACTCCTTGTGAAAAGATTTCAGACTTTATATTTGTTTATGAAGGAGGTTTGAATGAGGGTACGTTGCAGGCATTGCTGACTCCAGGCGACTGGGCTCCGGCTTTCATACTTCCGATTGATGCAGACAGCAAGATAAACAAATCCGGAAAAGATAAGGAGCAGTTCAACTATTCGATAAACCATGCAAACATGTGGACGGTAGAGGATGCCGGGCGTTATCGTCTGACATTTGATCTCAAGAACTGGACAATCTCAGCTGAATATCTGGGTGGCTATGCTCCTGAAAAACTTTATATCGTAGGTTCTGCTACAGCAGGAGGATGGAGTCTTGATAACGCTACGGAATTAGCTGCTGTTGATGGAATTGAAGGAGAATATACATGGACCGGCTATCTTTCCAAAGGAACGTTCAAGGCTACGACAGTCAAGGATTTCGGTGCACCATTCTATCGCCCTTCGTCGGCTGATTGTCAGATTTCCGAGAATGGTATAACAGCAACCGATGTTGTGTTTACTTCGGATCCTGATGACCAATGGACTGTGGTTACTGCCGGAAATTATAAGATAGATATAAACACCAAGAAGCTGACCATTTCGGCAGAATATCTTGGAGATCCCGGAAAGAGACCCATAGAAACAACAACTCTCTATATATTAGGTGACGCTACTCCCAACAGTTGGGATATTGGTGCTCCCACGCCCCTTGATATGAAATCGGAAAATATATTCGTATATGAAGGGAAATTATTCAAGGGCGCGTTGCAGGCAACAGCTGTGACTGGCGATTGGAACGTACCGTTTATCCTGCCTGTAACCAATGGTTGCAAGATAAGTAAGACAGGTGTGGAAAGTAATGAATTCGATTATCTTGTGGATCATACCAATATGTGGCAGGTTGAGGACACAGGTAACTATCGCATTACTTTTGATCTTGAGAACTGGACTATAAATGCCGAGTATCTCGGAGAGTGACACACGTGGGAACAATCTCTAAATAATTCAAATCAGAAAATAAGTTAATAATGAAAATAATGAACATACTTGCATCCACACTCGCTGTAGCCGCATTGACGGCTTGCACTGACACTATTGAGATGCGTCGACCTCAGAAATTTGTTTTGCCGGATCTTCCTCCTATCGAGGAGATACATAATTTCAAGGCTCCTTTATACTGGAGTGTTTACGAATATTGTCACACACAGTCGCAGAATGGCGTGAAGAATGAGGATATGGACATTACTGCGGAGCAATGGGAAAAGATCACAGACTGGCTCGCCAAGGATTTAAAGCCTTATGGTTATGACATGGTGTGCACGGACGGATTCATAACGCAGAACTGTAAGGATGGTTCTCCGTATATGACGCATTATGGCTCAATGTCTATAAAAGATCTCGTGGAAATGTGTAAGAAGAAGGGGCTTAAAGTTGGTATCTATGATAACCCCTTGTGGATACATGCCCCGTGGGATACCAAAGTACCTGACACCGACTACACATTGGGAGACTTGCTCTGGGATCATAAAAGCGAAGTCCTCAATCCTGACACACCGGATATATGGGGATTCCAATGGGTAGTGGCTAATTATCCCGGTGCCAAGGAATACATAGACGGCTTCTTCAAACATTATGCCGATTTGGGTATAGACTACATCCGTGTTGACTTCCTTTCTTGGTATGAGGATGGCAAAGACAGGAATATGGGACCGATAGGAAGAGGTTATGGACGTGATGCCTACGTGCGTGCCTTGTCTTATATTGCCGAAAATGCAAAGAAATACGGAATATTCATATCTCTTGTGATGCCTCATCTATATTATGATGCGGAGATTGAGAAACTATGCGGCAATATGGTCCGTATTGTGCAGGATACAGGAAACGGTGGCTGGTGGCATTATTCCGATTGCGAAAGAGGTAAATCCTGGACTACATGGCCTAACTGCATGAATATGTTCGATGGATTTGTGTATTGGTCACATATCTCGGGTCGTGGAAAAGTATTGCTTGATGGAGACTTTATCCGCCTTAACACATTCAATACGGATGCAGAGAAGGAATCCGTGGTTTCACTCCAGCTTATGGCAGGTGGTCCAGTAACGATTGCCGACCAATATAACACTATCGGCGACAACACGAAATTCTATACAAATTCTGAACTTTTAGCCTTGAATACAGATGGTTTCGTCGGCAAGCCTTTGAGCGATGAGCTCAACAGTCGCAACAGCCAGATTTGGTATGGACAGATGTCTGACGGCAACTATGTCATTGGTTTGTTTAATCGTGATGACAGTTCGATATCGTTCAGCGTTGATTTCAAAACTCTCGGCATAGAGGGTGAATGGAATATTCGAGACTTATGGAAGCACGCTGATGAGGGTTCGGCAAGCTCAATATCGGTGACGGTGGCTCCACATGGATGCAAAATAATTAAACTGACGAAATAAAAATCTAAACATAAAAACTATATGATCATGAAAAGAACTTTTTTATCCATTATTTTAGTCGCTCTAAGCGCTATTATATCGCTTGCAGAAAATCCATCTGTATTGTTTATGATCGGAGGGGCTACTGAGGGTTCCTGGGATTGGGCAAAGGCAACGGAAATGATGCCGGTAGCCGGTCAGGATGGCGCATATTCCTGGACAGGGAACTTAGCTGCCGGCGATTTTAAAATTTGTGCAGAAAAGGATATAAATTGGTCTGGTACTGTGCCTTCTTATCGTCCTGTTTATAATAATTGCGAAATATCAAAAGAAGGTGTTGCGGACAGCAAAGTTGTTTATACTATTTCTCCTGACGATAAATGGAATGTCGTTGATGCCGGTCAATACACAATCACTATAAATATCACTGATATGACTCTCTCGGCATCTTATCTCGGTGCCACCATAAAAAGTCCGATAGAAACAGAAACATTATATTTGATTGGTGATGCCGCTCCCTGCGGATGGAATATAGGAAGTCTTACTCCTTGTGAAAAGAGGGGGAATAACATTTTTGTTTATAATGGCGTATTGAAGCAGGGGTCTTTTCAGGCAAGTCCTACTCAGGGGGATTGGTCCGCGATGTTTATTGTGCCGACTACTAAAGACTGTGTGGTACCGTCGACCGGATTGAAAAATAATGAATTTGATTATTCTGCAGATCATTCTAATATGTGGCAAGTGGAAGAAGAAGGAACTTATATCGTGACATTCGATCTCAATAACTGGACCTTGAATGTGGCAAGTAATGCAGATACGGGTGTCATCGAACTTGTCACCGATAAGAATGCTCCTGTTGAATACTATAACTTACAAGGGGTACGCGTAGAAGATCCTTCCAATGGATTGTATCTGGTGCGTAAAGGCGGGAAAGTGTCTAAAATTATGATAAAATAAACCTGAATGAGATTACTTGCAATAATTGGGTTTTGTGCCTTGAATCTCGGTTTATTTGCACAGAATTTTTCAAATTCTCTTGATCACACCGCTCAGTTGGGCGGTGTGTCAAGTTTTAGGAATGCGCCTGCCGAGATTGTACTGCCGAGGATTTATACCGACAACATGGTGCTCCAGCATAATTCAACAGTGACAATTCCCGGAACCGCAGCTCCCGGAGCAAAGGTTACGCTTAAGGCAGATTGGTTAGCAGATCCAGTATCTGTAAGAGCAGATGGTGATGGTAATTTTTCTCTTAAACTTAACACATCTGATTATGGCGGTCCATATACCATAGTTTTGGATGACGGTTATAGTGAAAAGGTATTGCAGAACATACTTATCGGAGAAGTATGGCTTTGTTCCGGACAGTCGAATATGGAGTTTCCAATACGTGGAAGCTGGGGGCGCGTCATGGATGCCGATGAAGTGGTAGCTACCATGCAACGTCCGGCATTGCGGTTGCTTCAGATAAAGAATACGACCTCGCTTTCTCCCCTTGATGACGCAATGGTGGAATATGGTTGGGTGGAGTCTTCTCCTGCAGCCGAATCTTTTTCTGCAATCGGTTATCTTTATGGTAGGATGCTCCAGGATTCCCTCAATGTGTCGGTAGGGGTAATCGATGCTACGTGGGGAGGCACAACAGTTGAGGCGTGGACTCCCCGAGAGTCGCTCAATGGAGTGCCGGGATTCGAATATTATTACGAATTGTTAGGAGGCAAGGATAGGGATATTGCATTGTCTGAGACTGCAATAAAGCAGACTTATGCCGGCAGCAATGGGAATGAAAGATTGGCGTACCCGTTTGATAGGGCTAAGATGCAAAAAGGGAAGGCGTGGGGAAGGATGACTGTGCCATCTTTGTGGGAAGAGAATGTGTTGCCCGAATTTGACGGGATGGTGGCTATGCAGTTTGAACTTGTCCTCCCGCAGGAAGCGGCGGGTAAAAATTTGCTCTTATGTCTTGGGGCGGTTGATGATATGGACAAGACATATTTCAACGGGATACCGGTTGGAAGCAACCATATTCATGACCTCACACGGGAATATAAAGTGGATGGAAGTCTGGTAAAAGCCGGGCGTAATGTCATTACCGTGGAAGTGGTAGACAATGGCGGAGGCGGTGGAATCTGGAAGTCTTCGTATGCTATGGTTGACGGAAAGAAATACAGCCTTGACGGAGAATGGAATTATGCGGTATTGGCAGATTTTTCCAAAACGGGAATGACGTATATGTTGCCGGATTCAAATAATCATCCGACAGTGTTGTATAATGCCATGATAAATCCATTGACTACATTGCCGCTCGCCGGAGTCATCTGGTATCAGGGTTGTCAGAATGTCGGACGAGCCGCTCAATATGAAATATGTTTCAAGAATATGATCAAGGGTTGGCGGAAAGCTTTTGATGCGCCGGATATGCCGTTTTATTTTGTGCAGTTGGCAGGATTTATGCAGCCGATTGTTGTGCAACCGGATTCGCAATGGGCGCAACTCAGGCATGCTCAGTCTAAGGCTCTGGAATTGCCTAACACCGGTATGGTGACAGCCGTGGATTTAGGCAATCCGGTTGATATCCATCCGACTAACAAGCAGGAGGTGGCACGAAGATTGGGAATCCTTGCCCTTGACAAGAGCTATGACAGGAGACAGGAATGCGAAGCTCCGGTTTGTACATCTGTTGACAACGACGGAAGAGATATAACGCTGACTTTTAGTGAGCCGGTCAAGGCTTTGGGTGGAGTTGCCACAGGTTTTATCATCGGTGACAAAGATGGCAGATGGGCATCAGCCAATGCCAAAGTAATAGATGACAAAACTATCCGCCTTTCATCTCTTCTTATAGGCAAGCCAACTGCAGTTCGTTATAACTGGGCTGACTACCCCGGAGGCAATCTCTATGGATCCAACAATCTGCCGGTATTGCCGTTTGCAACCGATAAATAATCATAATAATTTTCAGAACGTGCTATCATGATATCAAAAATCAGAACAGCAGCCGTTATCCTTTGCGTCTGCTGGCTTTCCGTGGCATATGCCGCCAAGACCCAGGTAAAGTCTCCCGACGGACTTCTCTCCGTGGAATTCAGCCTTGACAGGCAAGGTCTCCCCGGATATTCGGTCTCCTACCGAGACCGGGAGGTCATCCGTCCCTCCCGCATGGGGTTCACGCTTTCCGACGGCACCTCGCTCGCCGACGGCTTCGGCATGGGGAAGGTGAGCTACCAGAAATGTGACAGTCTGTGGGCGCCAGTGTGGGGCGAGAACGACTCCATACGGGAGAACTACAACGGCATGACCATCCCCCTTTCGAAAGGGAAGACCCGCATGGACATAGAGTTCAGGGTCTTTAACGAAGGCATGGGATTCCGTTATGTCATCCGGGAGCATCCCCGTCAGGTCCTGACGGTTCAGGAAGAGGCGACAACATTCGCCATGACCGGCGACCACACCGCATGGTGGATTCCCGAAGACTACGACTCCCAGGAATACGAATACACCGAAAGCCGTCTTGGCGCGGTCACCGCCCCCGGCGTGCAGACCTCGCTGATGATGAAGACGGACGACGGCATCTACCTCAACCTGCACGAGGCATCCCTGGTCGACTTCCCCGCGATGCACCTCCGGCTCGACAAAGGGTCCCAGACCTTCCGGTCGCACCTGACCCCGCGTCCCGACGGAACGGCGGCGGAGGTCAGCCTGCCCTTCCGCACGCCCTGGCGCACCGTAACTGTCAGCGACAAGGCAACCGGCATCCTCTCCTCCAACCTCATCCTCAACCTCAACGAACCCTGCAAAATCGCCGATACCTCCTGGATCCGCCCCGTGAAGTACATGGGGGTATGGTGGGAGATGATCACCGGCAAGAGCAAGTGGAGCTACACCGATGCCACCGACTTCGACCTCTCCACGTTCGACTACTCGACCGCCCGACCCCACGGCAGGCACGGCGCGAACAACGAAAACGTGAGGAGGTACATAGACTTCGCCTCCCGTCACGGCTTCGACCAGCTTCTGGTGGAAGGATGGAACACCGGGTGGGAGGACTGGTACGGCAAGGAGAAGGACTACGTGTTCGACTTCGTGACCCCGTATCC
>CAMYSW010000018.1:0-16062 GCA_947297425.1 uncultured Porphyromonadaceae bacterium | reverse complement strand
ACTAGGCATTCGTTCTGCTTTTCGGGCTCGGTGGGTCGGAGTTGTGTATAATATTCATGGGACATCTTTTGTTATATATGGGAATTGGGGTTGTGGTGTCTGTGGACGGTTAAGCTTTGCCTCTCCATGCTCAAGTTCAAGCGGTAATGAGAGACCACCTTGTCGGAATGTGCCGATTATTTTGTTTTCCCGGACTTTACCCGTATAGCTCATGCCTATTTGCGGTATCGCAAACGATATGGAGTCATTGGTGAGATGTTTTACCTCGGCAGTAATTCCGAATGCTCCTTGATCCGGAGAATCCATGGTGACTGACAGAGGTGACCGGTCGGGTTCTGAAATATTGAATACGAGACGCATTTTAACTTGTGGTGTAACCTGCAGGATTCCTTTCCATGACCCTCCGATTTGAGCTTGTATGTATGATATGGCAAATGATATTAATAAAATTAAAGATATTGTCCGGTGTGATTTCATTTTGTGGTGCTGTTTGTTTTGACAAATATACGTATATTTTACAAATTGTCAAAATATAAAAACGGCAGTTTGAAAATAAATAAGATTCTAAGTTATGGATAAGTAAGACAAAAGCATCCCCAAACCGATTATATATGATCGATTTGGGGGATGTTAGAAGCTGTGGGTATTGTTTATCTTATTTTTAGTACCGGAACAGTGCGATAATCTTTATTCTCCGGCATGGTGACTTTCAGACCTGAAGCAGTCTGAGTGAACGGTACTTTACCATGACCGAGAAGTTCAACGCGCTTCACTTTCTTGTCGTTGGCAGAAAGAGACTTGATTTCGATATTGTCGTTTTCAGGCCATGCAAGGAGAATTGCATAAAGGAGGTTGCCTTTGGTGGTGAACCTTATCTCTTTGCTGTCCATATTGGAATATGCCCCTTCGTTAAATCCCTGGTCATTCAATGGTATATCGGCATCGGCTACCGGTCCTTCTCCGAATTTGGTCCATGGACGGGTGTCAAAGATCGCTTCCTTGTTGATGTTCATCCATTTGCCTATGCCATTGATGACTACAGCCTCCTTGTCGTCGAATGTGCCGTCTGCGCGTAAGGGTATGTTGAGGAGCAGATTGCCGTTCTTGCTTACAATGTCGGCAAGCAGACGGATCACCGTCTCTGCAGATTTATACCTTCCTTTGTTGTATATGTCTGTTTTATAGTGCCAGCCTCCTATACAGGAACAGGATTGCCACGGACGGGGGATTATTTCGTTTGGAGCGCCACGCTCAACATCCCATACCAAGGCTTCTTTCTGCTCGTCGGTGAGTATTTTGCCGAACATTACGGCTTCGTTTTTACCGCCGTTCAAAGCCATGTTGTGGTTGTAGAAATGGGCGGCTATTTTCAGACCGGCATCACTCACGGGGTAGAAAGGAACCCCGGTGGTGTCAAAATACAAAAGATCGGGATTGTAGCGGTTTATCACATCGAGTGTGCGGTTATAAAAGTTTGTGCAGAACTCTTCTGACGGTGTTGCCGCTCCGTTGCCCCACGCCCATTGCTTACCGACCATACCGTCAGCCCAGCTGCCTTCGCTTAGGGGGTGATTTTGTGCATAAAGCTGTTGAGGGTCCATGCCTTCCCACCATTTCCCTTTGCCGTCTTCTATTGTCATGTTGCCGTCGTATGGAACTCCCATCTTGTCTCCATCCCGGTCATATCGGCGGGAAGTCTCATACCATGTCCATGCATGGTCGGCATGAAGGCTGACGCCAAAGGGGAGTCCGTGTTTACGGGCGGCTGCAGCCCATTCGGCGAGGAGATCCCTCTTGGGTCCGATGTTCTTGGAGTTCCAGGGTTGGTACTTGCTGTCCCAAAGGTCAAAATTGTCGTGATGGTTACCGAGAACGAAGAAATATTGTGCCCCTATGCTCTTATATAATGCAACAAGGCTGTCCGGATTCCATTTCTCCGCTTTGAAAAGGGGTAAAATATCTTTGAATCCGACTTCCGATGGGTGTCCATAGTTTGCTACATGATGCTTGTATGCTTTGGATCCTTCTTGATACAGCTCGCGTGCCATCCAGTCACCGGAACCCTCCACGCATTGTGGACCCCAGTGCGCCCAGATGCCGAATTTTGCGTTGCGGAACCATTCCGGGGTCTCATACTGACGAAGGGACTCCCAATTGGGTTCAAACTTACCGGTTTTCATTGGCTCTTGCGCCTCGGATACTTTTACAATCTCCTGTGCCCCTATTGTCGAGGGCAGGCATAGCAATAGTGTTGCTACAATTGAAGTTTTCATAAAATATTAGTGTAGTTAAGTTTTTTCATCAAAAAATTGCTCATTTCACTTACTGAGGAAATGAGCTTGTTTAATTGCAAAGTTAGTGAAATCGGTTTTAATATACAAATGTTTCTGATAATGAAGTTGTTTAAACAACTTCAATGGATCATCCGAGTTCAATTATTTCGCAATCGCGCATATTATGACCGTCTATTGTGAGCCGCACAAGTGTCCTGACTTTCTGCCAACCCTGATTGCCGGCTGCTCCCGGATTAATGTGGAGAAGTCCTAACTCTTTATCGAAGATTATTTTTAATAAATGGGAATGCCCGTCAACCATAAGGTCAATATGTTCTTCTTTAAGAATTTTCTTCATCCCTGGAGACCATTTCCCGGGATATCCTCCTATGTGGGTCAAAAGCACCTTTATATCCTCGATATTGAATATTTCAAGTTCCTTGCACATTCGTTTTACCATGCCATGGTCTATGTTGCCCGAGACGGCTTTGACAGGGGCTATTTCCGCGAGTCGTTCTATTATGGCATAGTCCCCGATGTCTCCTGCATGCCATATCTCATCGCAATCTTTAAAATGAGAGGCATAGCGGTTATCCCACAAACCATGCGTATCACTAAGAATACCGATTCTTTTCATGTAATAAACAATTCCTCTAAATTCTCCGCTAAATTAACGAAAAATTTTAAATGACTCCTAAATTCCTAATTCCAACCACTAACAACTACTTAACAACCACTTTAGGATGCATAATATCTTTTGAGTGTAGGTGTAAAAGTGGTTGTTACGTGGTTGTGAATGGTTGGAGGATAAATAATGAAGATGGATTGGAATGGAAGAGGCAGAATCTGATTCGAAAAATTTAACACGGAGACGCGGAGGAACAGAGTTTAAGATGAAACAAGGAGGCATGGATATTTCCGGCACCGAGGGTCGTGAACGACCTTACAGAGGCATAGAGCTTGAGGAGGATGAGTAGAATGCCATCGGACTCCGTGCCTCCGTCAGCATCGTAAGATGCCTCGGTGCCTCTGCTCCATTATCAATCTCGCATTAAAGACCAGATTAGGCTAAAAAACTCTGTACCTCTGTGTCTCCGTGTTTAAATAGCCATGTAAAATTAGTAATTCCAACCACTAACAACTACTTAACAACCACTTTAAGATGCATAATATCTTTTGAGTGTAGGTGTAAAAGTGGTTGTTACGTGGTTGTGAATGGTTGGAGAATAAATATTTAATGTGGATTGGTTTGGACAGAGAGATAAAGGGGGGGCAGTTCATTTAAGGGCAATGCCCTTAAATACCTCTTTTATGCAATGATTCGGTATTTTTTACCGAATCATTGTAAAAAACAGATGCAAAGTTGTTGAATATGGAATAATTGAAAACCAACATACGTGCGGATTGTTCTTATTGGTAAAACATCGTAGTTATGAATGAGGTGGTGTCTAATAAGCTGAAACATTTCTGGAGCGTGGTCTCAAATGTGAGACCTATCATATGGATATGTCTCTATGTCTGCATGATGCCTATATTCGCGCTGATATATTATTGGTTGCCGGATGGTCAGTTCCGCATTCCCGATGATGCCGGCACTGATTTCGGATCGTGGCTTTATTACAGTATAGTGACCATTACCACTCTCGGATTCGGTGATTATACGCCCGCGCATGGTTGGGCGCAGGCTGTTACGGCTATAGAGGTGATGTGCGGGTTGATATTTCTTGGTTTCTTCCTTAACTCTGTCGGGTCGATGAAGTCGGAGATTGATGTGGAATCGGAGATTGAACGGCAACGTAAAGTTCATGAAGCTGCAGAATATGAAAAACTCATGAAGAATATCCCCGTCCTTATTCATAAATTGAATCTTTATCTTTCATATTGTTATGCAGTTACCACTCCGTTATCTAAAAGGGATGCAAAAAAGGATTATAATCAAGACTTTAAATTCAGTGACATGCATGACTTGTATATGCCGTCGGGCATCCCGTCCGACCATTCCTCACGTCCGGCAGTTGAAGGGTTGATGGTTTGCGCTTCAAACACGAGTCTCTATCTTGACTCCCTGCAATCGCGTGTGGATATGACATTATGGCCCGATATGCTTGAGAATTGTTTCGCTTTCGTTGCCGCATGTCAGATGTTCGTTTCTGAAGATCTTTTGAAAGGTTGGCCTGAAAAAGAACTGAAAGGTTCGTTGGCGACAACTCTGGAAGATGCCGTTAATAAGATTTCTAAGGATATAGAAACTTGGAGCGGTTTCGGAGATTCTTCGAAAAACATAGATCTGGCTCCCGCCGTAGAACTTTATCATTTCATCAAGGAAACGGGACGTCTGGCAAGACAGATTGAATTATCGGCAACAGGAATATCTTCGGATCAGCATATTCCTACAGATGATTGTGTTAAATGTTAAAAAGGAGGGGCAAAAGAACATGGCTTGTTTAAGAAGTGTTGAAATATAAAGAATACTACTTCTAAGTAGTGAAAAATCAATGACAGACTTGTTTAAACAAGTTTTATGTCTTTAATTCGATGGTGATGGGTAGAAGTACTATATATTTTTTGCTTGTGGCGGTTTCCTGTATGTTTACTTCCGGATGTACATGGATATGTGACCATCCATGTTGTTGCGAAGGTGGAGAAGAGGATCCGTTTGAACTTTTCAGTGATTGGCATTATTCTCCGCAAGCCACCCCCGAGGGTATGGCGTATTTCTTTTTTCCTCTTTCCGGTGGAGAACCATGGAGGTTCGATTTTCCCGGCAAAACAGGAGGTGAGGTAATGCTTCCAGATGGAAAATTTCATGTCATGTCGTTTAATGATGACACTTCGAAGGTTTTTTTCGCCAACGATACAGATTATTATGATTTTTATTGTTACTGTCAAGAAGCTGGTCTTTATGACGGTTTGAATATACAATCCGGTTCTCTGATTGGACCATCTGTTACAGATAGGGGAGAAAAGGTGAACAGTTTTCCGAATCCTATGTGGGGGGAATCGTTGGAGTGGTTCTCACTTAATGCCGGAGGTGTGACGGTTCAGCGCAATGATGACGTTCCGGAAACAGAATATCATGAGCGTATCATCGTATTTTTCCCTTTGCTTCTGACTCCCCGATATAGTTATGAGGTTACGGGTGTTTCAAACCTTTCCGGAGTTGAGCGCATGTGTGCCTCCTTGAGCGGTATGGCGTCGCGTCTTATAGTTTCTTCCGGGTTGCATACCGGGGAGGCTGTCACATTGCCTGTCGGGGCGCAGGAAAGCGGAGAAGGTTCCATTGAAGGTTCATTTTTTACTTTTGGTGATTCAGAATCTTCGGAAAACTGGCTGACATTGTATTTTTGGCTTGTTGACGGCAGGAAATTCAAATATGAATTCGATGTTTCAGATCAGATTGCGAATGCTAAGGATCCAATGGATGTCTTGATTAAGGTTGGAGGCATAGACCTTCCCGAGTCCGGACCACCATCCGGCGAAGGAGCATTTGATGTCACGGTTGATGGTTGGCAGACATATATAATAGATATAAATTCATGATTACTTAATCTTAATTTAAATATGGTATTCATTTAAGGTTTTGTTGCTTACTTAGTTATTTACTAATGATTTAATATATACTACTATGAAGACACTATTCGTAATTCTCGGGTCGGCAGTGATGGTTGGGGCATTAGGGTCCTGTGCCGGCGATGATCCTGTTGTTGAACAGGCGTCCCCAAATGCTATCAGTTTCGGAGCGTTGGTGCCGAATGCGACGCGTTCGTCATCCACTACGACTGCTAATATAAAAAGTTTTCAGGTATATGCATTTACGGCTGGAAAGCCGTATATGGAAAACGTGACAGTGAGCAGGAATGGAGCCACATGGTCTTATTCACCTGTGGTTTACTGGCCTGAGACTCCTGTGAATTTTTATGCATATAGTCCCGATATTACCGCCTCTAATGAAGTTGGACCATCCGGACTTAATTCGATTGTAAATTATAATAACCAGGGCACTACCGATTTCCTGTATGCCGTTAATTTAGGGTTGGTTGCAAAATCTACACCGGTGATGATGAATTTCAGACATGCAATGTCAAAGGTGAATGTGATGTTGAGCAGTTCGAATGCGGATATAACAGTCAAGGTGAGTCATGTGTCGCTTTTGAACGTGAAATACAAAGGGTCGTTTACTTTCCCATCTTCAACTACAGTGTCCGGTTCTCAGAGCGGTGTAGGCAGTTGGAACAATATCAATTCACCTCTTGATATTCTCATATTTTATGCCCTGTCGGACGAAGACGAAATGACATTAAGTTCAACGCCGGTGGATGTTACCGAGAATAATCTTGGAGTCTGTTTCATGATTCCTCAGCAGTTGGTTGATGTGGATTTTAACGGTAGCGAATTTACCGGCAATGCAATAGTAGTGGATTGTGAGATTTTTGACAGTAACTCCGGCGCTAAGATATGGCCGAGACCGGACACTCCGGATTTTTTGCTCGTGCCCCAAAGTCCATGCGGACGACTTGTGTATCCCCTTTCTACATCTGTGCTTAGGGAGTGGAAATTAGGATGCTCCTATATTTACAATGTTAAAATTGATAATCCGAACGTGCTTAAACCTATCGATTTCAATGTTACCGTAGATGAGTATAACATTGAGTGATTAGGCTGCTGCAATGAGGCTGTGCAAAAACTTAACTGCATCCCAAAAGGTAGACAAAAACTTTTGGGATGCAGCTTCTAATTACGACACAGACTCATGCATATAAATATCAAAGTAGTTTTTTGATTTCCGCACACGCATCCTCAAGAAGATTCAACACTATTTCGAACCCTGCGGCTCCCTCCCAATATGGATCCGGTATTGAATCAGCCTCGGGATAATGGATTGCAAAATCGCTCATGCGTGCGATCTTTGATTCTGATTCAAGATTTGGAGCTGCATCATGCAGGTCGTCTATATTGCGGTCATCCATTCCGAGAATCAGATCAAAATATTCGAAATCCGATTGCTTTATCACACGGCTGTGATGGTCAAGATGAAGTCCGCGACCGAATGCTGCATGCCGCATTCGGCGGTCGGGAAGTTCTCCTGCATGTCCTCCATAGAATCCTGCCGAATCAAGTTCCGGCCGTTTATGTTCTTGCATATCTTTGGTGATGTGGCGCATTATTCCTTCAGCAGCAGGGCTCCTGCATATATTGCCAAGGCACACGAACAATATTCTTACTGGTCTGTTTTCAGCTTCCGCTTGATTGCATGCCCTCTTTACTGCAGCAATGCTCTCGGCGGAAGGCTTTTCATTATAATTCCTGTTCATGTCTCATTAACGTGAAATAACTCTTTAGAGTGTGGGAATACATTTTATTTTAAATTAAAATAATTAAAAAACGAAAAGATATTGCCATAAGATTGTAAATTCAGATTAATTGTAATATCTTTGCAAAAGAAATGCGAAATGTTTCTTTTCGAAATATATGCGCTTTCAAAATTAGAATAAATTAAACCTAACATCATATATATGACAAAAAGATTAAAGAGCATAGCTGCTCTATTCTTATTTGCCACGGTTGCGTTGACTTCTAATGGGCAGATTCTTAAGTCTCCGGACGGTGCATTGTCTATGAAATTCACCCTTACCGGTGAGGGGACTCCTCAGTATACATTAGATTTCAAAGGGAAAACAGTGGTAAATCCCAGTCGTCTCGGATTTGAAATCAAGAAGACTAAACAGGTTAAAGACGGCAGGCATCTCAAAGACGGTTTTGAGGTTGTGTCTGTAGATACTCTGTCTGTTGATGAAACATGGCAGCCGGTTTGGGGAGAAGAGAAGGAGATCCGTAATAACTACAAAGAAATGGTAGTTAACCTTAAACAGAAAGACACGAAGCGTCTGATGTCTATACGTTTTCGCCTTTTTGATGACGGACTCGGATTCAGGTATGAATTCCCGATGCAGAAAAAACTTAGCTATTTCGTGATTACGGATGAGCTGACAGAATTTGCGATGCCTGCGGATCATGAGGCATATTGGATTCCTGCCGATTATGATACGCAGGAGTTTGACTATACGCGTAGCCGCATGTCGGAGATCCCTTCAAAAATGGAAGAGGTGAGGGGACCGACATATGATTGGACCACAGTACCGTCAGATAATGGCGTGCAGACTGCGCTGATGCTCAAGAGCGATGACGGGCTTTATATAAACCTTCATGAAGCGGCTCTCGTGAATTATCCTTGTATGCATCTTGAACTTGACACTAAGACAAACACTTTCAAGGCGATGCTTACTCCCGATGCCGTAGGTGACAAGGCTTACATGCAGACAGATTGTGTCACTCCATGGCGCACGGTTATAGTGAGTGATGATGCCCGTGACATACTTGCCTCCCGTATCACCCTTAATCTCAACGAGCCTTGCAAGATTGAGGATACAAGTTGGATAAAACCTATGAAATATGTAGGTGTATGGTGGGAGATGATCAACAGGAAGAGCAAATGGAGCTATACCAACGATCTTCCAAATATTCACCTTGACAAGGTAGACTATACCAAAACGAAACCTCATGGAAAACATGGCGCTACAACGGAGAATGTGAAGAAATACATCGATTTCGCAGCGAAACATGGATTCGATGGAGTGCTTGTAGAGGGATGGAATATCGGTTGGGAAGATTGGTCCGGAAAGATGAAGGACGAGGTGTTTGATTTCGTAACTCCATATCCTGATTTCGACCTTCCGGCAATCCGTGACTATGCCAAAGAGAAAGGAGTTAAAATGATTATGCATCATGAGACTTCCAGTTCTGTGAGAAACTACGAACGCCGCATGGATGAGGCATACAAGTTTATGAAAGATAATGGTTATGATGCCGTGAAGAGTGGTTATGTGGGCAATATAATCCCTGCCGGGAGTAACCACTTCAGCCAGTGGCTTGTCAACCATTACCAGTATGCCGTAGAAAAAGCTGCAGACTATAAGATAATGGTGAATGCACATGAGGCGGTTCGCCCTACGGGTATTTGCCGCACATGGCCTAACCTTATCGGTAATGAGTCGGCACGCGGTTCGGAGTATCAGGCATTCGGCGGAAGCAAACCGAGTCATACGACCATCCTTCCGTTCACCCGTCTTGTCGGCGGTCCGATTGATTATACTCCAGGTCTGTTTGAGAATGACATGCGTAAGTATAATCCGAAGAATACTTCTTGGGTTAACACAACACTGACCAACCAGCTTTCATTATACGTGACGATGTCAAGCCCGTTGCAGATGGCTGCGGATTTCCCGGAGACTTACGAGAAGTTCATGGATGCTTTCCAGTTTATCAAGGATGTTGCGCTTGACTGGGACAGAAGCTATTATCTTGAAGCAGAACCGATGGAATACCTTACCGTGGCAAGAAAAGCCAAAGGGGAAGATAAATGGTTTGTCGGAGGCACCAATGGTGCCGACCCCCGCACAGCCGAAGTTGACTTCAGCTTCCTGCCACGTGGAAAATATAAAGCCGTTGTTTATCGTGATGCCAGGGATGCGCATTATAAGAATAATCCACAGGCTTATGTAATAGAGACCAAAACCATAACTCCCAAAAGCAAGCTGAAGATTTATGAGGCGGCAGGCGGTGGTTTTGCAATCTCGATCCTCCCTCTCTGATCAAATAATCGAAATACCACAAAAACACACATGTAGCGAAAGCCGGTAAGCTGAATTTAGCTTGCCGGCTTTCATTTGTTATCTTCCAACCACTCACAACCACATAACAACTACATTAAGATGCATAAAACCTTTTCAATGTAGATATAAAAGTGGTTGTTACGTGGTTGTGCGTGGTTGGAGTTTTTATAATCCGGTTGGCTTGAAGTTGGCAGCTGGACCGGAATTTATCGGATGATGACTTTGCGGTTGCGGGAGATGTAGATGCCCGGAGAGGAGTTTGCATCAGGGGCGCAGACCGGTTGTCCTTGAAGGTTGAACCAAGTGCAGGATGCGTCATCCGTGGTGTCATCTCCGATTTCTGAGATTGAGCTGGAAGAGACGAAAGAACAGATGGTTTTCAATGCCGAGGTGGCGCAACCGGTAGTGCTGTCGAATAGCGGTGCGTTATACCATCCGGAGAGATTTGTGCCGAAGGCATTGTATTCCATCCACCACCAGAAAAGCCCGTTGACATGGTCGTGTTTCTCTAATGTGGCTACAAGATCCGTGGCAAACTTATTCTGACCGGCATCCGAATAAGGCCATATGTGGGTGAAATTATGGTCTGTTCCCGGAACTTCCCATTTATAAGAATAACCGGTCTCCACAATCATTATTTCTTTGTCGGGATAGTTTGATTGGAGGGAAGATAATGCGGTGTCAAGTATTGTCATGTTGCCATGGAAATAAGGATAATAGCTCAGACCTATTATGTCGTAATCAATATTCATGGCTTTCATTTTGTCATAAAAGTTCTTCTGGACATCGACTTGTGAGACGCGTTCTGTGTGAATGACAATTTTGGCATCGGGACATACTTCCCTGCATGCCTTTATTGCCTGACTCAATAATTTACCAAATCGGTCCCAGTTTGCATCATTGCCCATGAAAGCTTTTTTCAAGTCCGGATCTCCCGGTTTGCCCCAAAGCATTCCATAGCTGATTTCATTCCCGGGCTGGATGAAATTTGGAGTAACACCTGCCGCTTTCAATGTTTCAAGCGTTTCTTTAGTGTAATCGTAAATCTTCTGATATAACTGATCGTCGCTAAGTCCTTGCCATTCAATCGGAGTCCATTGTTTTGCGGGATCTGCCCATGTGTCGGAATAATGGAAGTCAAGCATAAGAGATATGCCCCCGTCCACTATGCGCTTGCAGAGTGGAGTGATGTATTCCAAATCCTGACATGCATTCGGATCATATTTATATGGTCCGGAAGGGTAGGCTTGGGCATATTTCTTAGGGTTTACGAAAAGGCGCACACGCATGGCGTTCATTCCCTCTTCCCTAAGCCACGGAACGAGGTCGGCAATGGGTTTGCCGCTATGATCTTTATATCCGGCACCGGCATCCTCATATTCCGGAAGGAGCGATATGTCTCCACCTACATACCTTTGTGCCTGCGCATCCATGATCATGAATGCCATTAAAATAAATAATTGAAAGAATCTTCTTTTCATTATCGCAATTAAATAAAAAATCATAGCTGGCTAAAATGTAGCAATACGGCTATGATTGTCAGGTTAGTTAATTCGGTTAATTGGATTTGTGTTTACATCCTGTATGTCATGACTGAAGGGCGGCTATTGAAGCGCGTATAGCCTCGAGCTTTTCGGTTGCATCACTCTGCTTCTTTCGCTCTACTGCCACTACCGCCTCAGGAGCGTTGTTGACGAATTTCTCGTTGGAAAGTTTTTTCTCTACTCCGGCAAGGAATTTGGTGTAATAGTCAAGTTCCTTGTTGAGTTTGGCGAGTTCTTCTTCAACATTGATTTTGCTTTCCAAAGGAATGCTGTATTCAATGGCACCCACTATAAATGCCGAGGAGGTAGGAGATTTTTCTTCAACATGTTCAATTGTCGAGAGGTTTGCCATCTTCATCAAGATCGGGTTTAATGAAGAGTCGGAATTACCTTTCACGTGAAGTTGCAGTTCCTCTTTCTGAGCAATCTGTTTCTGTTTGCGGATAGTGCGTACACCTGCGATCACTTCTTTAAGTGTCTCGAACTGTGCGAGGATTGGCGCGTCGCAGCATTCAGCTTGAGGGATAAGTGCATACATTATGCTTTCTCCAGCCTTGCGATCGGCAAGATGTTGCCATAATTCCTCGGTTATGAAAGGCATGAAAGGATGAAGCAGGCGCAGAAGCGTGTCAAAGAATCCGAGAGTGGAGTCAAATGTTGCCTTGTCAACCGGTTGTCCGTATGTCGGTTTTACAACCTCGAGATACCAAGAGGAGAACTCATCCCAGAAAAGACGGTAGATAGCCATCAGTGCCTCTGAAATCCTGAATTTACCCATCAGGTCATCAACCTCGGCTATAGTGTTGTTCAGTTTTGCCGAGAACCATTCCACACCAAGTTTGGCACTTTCCGGCTGAGAGATGTTTCCATCAACTTCCCAACCCTTAACGAGACGGAATGCATTCCATATCTTATTGCAGAAATTACGTCCTTGTTCGCAAAGGGAATCGTCATACATTATGTCGTTGCCTGCCGGAGCTCCGAGCATAAGCCCCATGCGCACTCCGTCAGCACCGAACTTGTCGATAAGGTCAAGAGGGTCTGGGGAGTTGCCGAGTGATTTCGACATTTTCCTGCCAATCTTGTCTCTTACGATACCTGTGAAATATACGTTGTTGAATGGCTTGTTGTCTGCAAATTCGTATCCGGCTATGATCATGCGTGCCACCCAGAAGAAAATAATGTCAGGTGCTGTAACAAGATCTGCAGTAGGATAGTAGTATTTAAACTCTTTATTGTCAGGATCAAGGATTCCGTTAAACAACGAAATTGGCCATAACCAAGATGAGAACCATGTGTCAAGGCAGTCAGGATCGCGTTTGAGGTCGGCAATTGTGAGACCTGCATTGCCACTCTTTTCTATGGCTTTCAACAATGCTTCCTCCTCATTCTCCGCCACAACATATCCCCCTTCCGGAAGGAACCAAGCTGGTATCTGGTGTCCCCACCACAGCTGACGGGAGATGCACCAGTCTTTGATATTGGTCATCCAATGGCGGTAGGTGTTCTTGAATTTAGCGGGTATGAACTTGATGTCATCGTCCATTACCGAGGCGAGAGCGGGCTTGACGATTTCTTCCATCTTCACGAACCATTGCATGGACAGTTTGGGTTCTATCACCGCATCCGTGCGCTCGGAGTGTCCAACCTTGTTGACGTAATCTTCCACTTTTTCGACGAGTCCTGCCTTGTCGAGATCAATCATGATCTGTTTGCGGACATCGAAACGGTCCATGCCGACATACATTCCTCCGGCTTCCGAAATGGTGCCGTTGTCGTTGAATATGTCGATGGAGGGGAGGTTGTATTTGTCACCGAGCATATAATCGTTGACATCATGTGCCGGGGTGACCTTTAGGCAGCCTGTGCCGAAGTCCATTTCCACATATTCGTCCATTATTATAGGCACGGCACGACCAACGAGTGGAACAATGACCTTTTTCCCTTTGAGCCAGGTGTAGCGGGGATCGTTAGGATTCACACAGACAGCGGTGTCGCCGAGAATGGTTTCAGGACGGGTTGTCGCAACTATGATATATTTGTCTTCCTCTCCCTCTACGCGATAGCGGAGATGGAAGAGATGGCTTTGCTCTTCTTTGTAGATAACCTCTTCATCCGACAGTGCCGTCAGAGCCTTGGGATCCCAGTTTACCATGCGCACACCCCGATAGATGTAACCCTTGTCATAAAGTTTGTTGAAGACGCGGATCACGCTTTCAGATCGGATGTCATCCATCGTGAACGCAGTGCGTTCCCAATCGCACGATGCTCCGAGCTTGCGAAGTTGCTGCAGGATTATGCCGCCATACTTGTTTGTCCAATCCCATGCATGATTAAGAAACTCCTCACGGGAAAGGTCGGTTTTGGCTATTCCTTCGGAAGCGAGCTTAGCCACGACTTTTGCCTCAGTGGATATTGCCGCATGGTCGGTTCCCGGCACCCAGAGCGCGTTCTTACCTTGCATGCGGGCGCGACGCGTTAGAATATCCTGAATCGTATTGTTGAGCATATGCCCCATGTGTAGCACTCCGGTTACGTTTGGCGGAGGGATAACTATAGTATAAGGCTCTCTTTCGTCAGGTTCTGAATGGAACAACCTGTGTTCCATCCAATATTCATACCATTTACCCTCAACTGCGGAAGGATCGTATTTAGTGGCTAATTCGTTCATGAGAATTATTGCTTATCTGTTATCTGTTGATATTGTCGTTTAATTTCGGTTTCAGACCGAAGCTCCGCTGCATGAAAATGCAGCGGAGTCAGACTCATTCATCCGGTCAACGCTGATATGAGCCGAACTCGTTTAGAAAGAGTCCATTCAAAAAACAAAGTTAATAAAAAATCCTGATATACGGGGCTGCCGTGAGCCGGGATTCACAAGTTTTTTGCCGATCGAGGGTTGAATTATTTTGTATCTGTATTTCTCTGTCTACGACGTCTTCTTAGATATTTCCTGATTATGTGGTAATAAACAAAGCATGCCGGCATGATAATTATGAATGGGAAAAGCGTCATTAAGAAAGAGATGACGATTTCAGATTCGATATTTGTTATAAGAAACTCTAAATAATTGCCCAAAATGCGTCCTGTTACACCATCGAATATCAGAAAAAGATAAAAGATAAGGATATAGGCGAGTATTTCGATTAAAGCGTGTTTATAGTTTAGAAATAGAGACTTGTCAATTTTCACCACATAACATAACCAAATATATGTTGTGTTGACGAATAAGGCAGGAACCATGTAGATTGCCACTGTGAGAACCATTTCTGTCGCGTATTCGGGAAATAAAACAAATGCAAAAATTAAAGTTACTGCAATATCGCTAAGAATAAACATGCCTATGACAATGAGAATCCGTAGAAACTTCCAATAACCGGAAAGATAATCAATTGTTTTCATAAATGTGTTATTTTGAGGAATGGTAATTGGTTAGTTGCCGTATGACTGTAAATGGCATTAACGCTATCAGAAAAGCATAATAAAATGATTCTGAAGGATCGTTATCCCCGTTATAAATCTTGCTGACAGTATAAATAATAATGGTGACAATAATGCCAATCAGGTACATCACGAGAGATGCCCTGCACAACAACCATAACGCTAATATAGTTCTATCTTGATTCGATCTCATAAGTTCAGTTCTGATAATTCATCATAAGTAAAGATCCTCTTGTTTTTTAAAGTATTTATCTCTTGTAAAGCTTTTTGCTGTTCTTTAGTTGTCCAAGGTTTTGGAAATGTGCTGAAGCCTGCGCTGATCCACGTATCATATTGTGTATTCTGTTAATGCTGTTTTCTAAGACTCTATTTTAAGAGATGATCCTTAATATAAATCGGTAATAATCCGAAAATTGCAAGTAATATAAACGTTTTAAACAGCATAATCAGACTGTACCACCTGCAGACTTTTAGACGATACAATTGATTATTATAAATTATTTTTAAATATCTTTTGCCCCGATAAAAGTATATGGAATAAAGAGTAAACGAAATTAGCATAGTCGCTATTATGACGGAATAGACACCTACCTTAGTTAAGATAATGCCGTTGATATCGAATAAAAAAAATATCAGAATAAAATAAGGGAATTTGGATGAAGAAATGGCTAGAACCGAATCGATGCATGACAATCTATGGCTTCTTCCATTTTTATAATTTACCCAATATTGATGGTAGAATACACTATTAATGAAGTGCTTCATATATTTCATCATCTTTTTTATCAGTCTCATATTCATTGTCGGATTTAAATGGATTCTTTTTAAATTCATCTGTCGCAATATCTACCAAATAGTAGGCGGCTGAAATTGCCAGAGGCATCCATCCTCCTGATAAAGAGGCAAAACCTATGCCGATATCCAGTAGATATTTCCCGTAAATTGAGGGATCTCTGCCACCCTCGGTGTATAAATAGTCATATAATTTATAGCTGCTGTTTAATATACTTAAGATTCCGCATCCTCTTGCAATCTTAGTGCTGATATTGAGGAATGTGCCCAGGGTTTTGCCCATCTGTGCCGGTGGAGCGGCAAATTTAATCAACTCGTTCTGAACGCCGAGCGAGATGCCTA
>CAMYSW010000017.1:0-16081 GCA_947297425.1 uncultured Porphyromonadaceae bacterium | reverse complement strand
TCGTAGGACCGAAACTCACCATATCCAGATTAGGATATTTCGCAAGGAAAAGTCCACACTCAAGACCTGCATGTATAGCCTTTATTGCCGGCTTCACACCGAAAAGTTCATCATAGGCTTCGGCAGTGATCTTCATTATGGAAGAATCCATATTGGGTGCCCAGCCGGGATAGCCGTCGCTATGAGTCACTTCGGCACCTGCAAGCTGGAAATGAGCTTCAACCTGGCTCGCCATGTCATTTTTGCGGCTTTCCACTGAAGAGCGCTGAGATGTGGTGATAACGATCTTATCATCGCCCACATGTTTCACGCTCGCGAGATTGGTTGAAGTTTCAACCAAGCCTTCAATGTCTCGGCTCATGGAATAAACTCCGTGGGGAGCTGAATAGATTGCCCGGATCAAAGCGATAGACGTTTCTGAGTCAAGACAATATTCAGGACGCTCGTTCTCTTCAATGCGCAGATCCATCGAAGGTTCAACACCCTTATATTCATTACGGATCTCTTCCGCATATTTATTAAGGCGACGTATCAACGCCTCATGATGGTCACTATGGATCCCAAACACAGCATGAGCCTCACGGGGAATCGCATTGCGCAGGTTTCCACCCTCAAAAGAGCAAACCGTGATATCCCAGCTTTGCGAGCATTCCCATATGAAACGAGCTATAACCTTATTGGCGTTTGCGCGACCGAGATTTATGTCGCTTCCGCTATGTCCGCCAAGCAGACCGCTCACCGACACTCGCATGTATTTGAAATTCTCAGGAGTGAAACTGCGGCGGTATGTAAAAGTGGCGGTAGTGTCTATACCTCCGGCGCAACCAACGAAAATCTCACCGTCATCTTCCGAATCAAGATTCAGAAGCATAGAACCTGATATCATGTCTTTTCCAAGGTTTTGCGCACCTTCAAGACCAATCTCTTCATTCACTGTAAAAAGAGCCTCCACCGGTCCATGCTCGAGTGTATTATCGATCATGACCGCCATGGCAGCTGCCATGCCTATGCCGTTATCGGCACCGAGAGTCGTTCCGCGAGCTTTCACCCAATCTCCGTCAATATATGTCTGTATCGGATCTTTGAGGAAGTCATGTTGCGTATCGTTATTCTTTTCTGCAACCATATCCATATGCGACTGGAGAATCACCGTAGGTGCATTTTCATGACCCGGAGTCGCATCCTTACTCATCACCACGTTCCCCACTTCGTCAGTGCGGACTGCAACATTGTGATCAGCTGCAAATTTAAGGAGGAAATCTCGTATTTGCTCCTCATGGCAAGAGGGACGCGGAATCTTGGTAATCTCGTCGAAACATTTCCAGATCAATTCCGGTTTAAGGTCTTTTACTTCCATATTCTTATAAAATTCTTATAAATTATTTATTGTATAATATTCAATTATCTACCGCCCGCTAATGCGGGTGAACACTCCAAAGTTAGCAAAATAATTGGAGAAATAGACGCTTTTTTCAATTTTTTAGTTAATTTTGCATTGCAATAACCTTAAATGAATTAAAAAAAGTGAAATTAACGCTTCTTATTACGCTATTTCTCGGAATATCGCTACTTTTGCTCTCCTTTCGCTTCGCCGGAGAAAAATCGGTAGGCTGTCATGGGCATAACAGCAATTCCAAAATGGCAAAAAAGCAAAGGAGCTGACGTCTCCATAATAATCGGTAAAAACAACATCAAAATAAAATGAAAAAAATCAACTCATTTATTGTGTCATCGCTTGCAATACTCGCGCTTATAGCTACGGCTTGCGGCTCTGACAACGCCAAGAAAGCAACCCCCGCCGACAAGGCAAAGACAGCAAAGACTGAAGTCAATCTTCCGAACTACCGTTATGTGGATCTTGACTCTATCCTTAGCAAATACAACCTTGCCAAAGATTATAACGAGGAAATGCTCCGCATGCAGACCAACATGGAGAGTGCCGCAAAACGTCATGAGAACAAGATTCAGAATTTTGCCGCAACAATGCAGAACAAGATGCAGAACAACGGCTATCTTTCCGAAGCTTCATATCGTCAGGACGAGCAGACTATCAGCAACATGCAGAACGAGGCTCAGCGCAATATCGCCACTCTGCAGAATAACTATCAAAGTGCCGCAATGCAGGCGCAACAGGCTGTGATCGACTCTATCACCCTCTTTATAAAAGATTACAACAAGACACGCGGTTACGACGCAATATTCCAGAAAGCTTCAACACTTTACATCAATCCTGAGCTTGATATCACGGATGAAGTGGTGGAAGGTCTTAACGCCCGCTACAACAAAGTTGCAAAGAAGTAAGGATAGGCGTTAGGTTTTAGGCTTTAGGCTTTAGACGACAGCTCCCCCAGAATTTATACAAAAAACATCATACACGAACGTCGGACAAAATCTTAAGCGATTTTGGTTCGACGTTTGTTGTATAAGAAATTGATTGCTATCTTTGCAATCGAAATTTGCTTTGAACCTGAAATTTATATGATTGAGGATAATATTATAAACAAGGAAGCCAACGAACGGACAGTGCTCGTGGGGCTTGCTACAAAAATACAGAACGAGACAAAAGCCAACGAATACCTCGAAGAATTGGCATTCCTTGCGCGCACGGCTGGCGCGGAGCCGGAGAAACGTTTCATTCAGAAACTTGACTACCCGAATCCGAGAACATACGTTGGCACAGGAAAACTTGACGAAATCAGGCAATATGTGGAAGATAACGACATAGGTCTGGTAATATTCGATGATGACCTATCCCCCAAACAAGTGGCAAACATCGAACGCGAACTCAAAGTCAAGATTCTTGACCGCACAAGCCTGATCCTTGACATATTTGCGAAACGCGCACAAACGGCAACTGCACGAACTCAGGTGGAACTCGCACAGTATCAATACCTCCTTCCGCGTCTTACCCGCATGTGGACACACCTTGAGCGTCAACGGGGTGGTATCGGAATGAGGGGGCCGGGTGAAACCCAGATAGAAACCGACCGCCGAATAATACTCGACAAAATCTCGCGACTGAAAGAAGAATTAAAAAGCATTGACCGCCAGAAAAGTATCCAGCGCAAAAATAGGGGGAAACTGACTCGCGTGGCACTTGTGGGATATACAAACGTGGGTAAATCCACATTGATGAATCTCCTGAGCAAAAGTGACGTATTTGCCGAAAACAAACTTTTCGCCACTCTTGACACAACCGTGCGCAAGGTAATCATCGACAACCTCCCATTCCTTCTTACCGACACGGTCGGCTTCATCCGGAAGCTTCCTACCCATCTTGTGGATTCTTTCAAGTCTACACTCGATGAAGTGCGGGAAGCCGATGTGCTGGTGCATGTCGTGGATGTGAGCCATCCCCAGTTTGAGGAGCAGATAGAAGTCGTGAACAAGACTTTGGCGGAAGTATGCGGAGCTGCCGAAAAACCGATGATTCTCGTTTTCAATAAGATCGACGCTTTCACTTACACACCCAAGGATCCGGACGACCTCACGCCAAAGACTCGAGAGAACATATCTCTTGATGAGTTCAAACAGACATGGATGTCAAAAATGAACAATAATTGTGTGTTCATTTCAGCAAAGGAGAAAACGAATATCGACGCGCTCAAAGATATGCTTTATGAGAAAGCTAAAGAGATACACACTGAGCGTTTCCCTTATAATGATTTCCTGTTTCAAAAATATGACGATCTCGACACAAACATATAAACCTTTGCGATGGTGGGAAATACGCCAGCTTGAAAGTCAGGGTTGCTCATGCTCGGATTGGAGCCGTGTCCATATCTGCAACGACACGAATCTTGAACGAATACGCAACGTGCATTTCGATGGAGACATCCGCATAGGTGCTGATGTAACCATCGAGAATGTCGGGCTATTAAAAATGGAACCTGAGGCTTCTTGCGGCATAGGCACTGAGGTTTGCGTGCTTGATGAGACAGGATCCAGAAGCGTCAGGATATATCCCGGCATTTCTGCCCAGACGGCAATGCTGATAGCCAGAGACCCGGCTTGGGCACAAGGACCTGCCAAAGAAAAGATATATGAGCATGTCAATAGTTTCGAAACAGATCCCGCTATAGGTAACGGTGCTACAATACGCAATTGCGGTTCAATTGAGAATGTAGCTATCGGACGGGAGGTAAAAATAGAAGGAGCCGCCCGATTGCGTAACGGTTCGATCATCAACAACGCTGCATCGGGACGCGCATTAGCGTATATCGGGACCGGTGTCATTGCCGAGAATTTCATCATAGAAGATGGCATTGCCGATTCCGGAGCAATAATACACAATTGCTATATAGGTCAGGGAGCACACCTTGCCAACGGGTTTACAGCACATGATTCCTTGATTTTTGCAAACTGCAATTTTGAAAACGGAGAGGCATGCGCCCTCTTCGCCGGTCCGTTCACTGTCAGCATGCATAAATCTTCACTACTGATCGGCTGCCAGACAAGTTTCATGAACGCCGGCAGTGGCACAAACCAGAGTAACCACATGTATAAACTCGGTCCTGTTCACTGGGGGCTTCTTGAGCGTGGCGTAAAGACATCTTCAGGCTCCTATCTCATGCTTGGAGCCAAGATAGGAGCGTTTTCCCTGCTTATGGGACAACACAAGACCCATCCCGATTCTTCCCAATTTCCATTCTCTTATCTATTCGGCGACGACAGGGGGGCAACCGTGGTTGTTCCGGGAGCAATGCTGCGCAGTTGCGGATTGATGAGAGATGAAAAGAAATGGCCGGCACGTGACCGCAGGCAGAAACGCAAGCTTCCCCTGCACGACCGCATTGTTTACGATGTATTGAATCCGTTGACAGTTGATTCAATGCTCAATGCTCTGGAGGTTATCCGTGAGCTACTCTCTCGCCCCGCCGATGATGACCGCTTCCTCCGCTACAAGGGAATGAAATTCACCCGTGCCGCACTTGAACGCGCAGGTCACCTCTATAAACTTGCCATATATAAATATCTGCACATCCACACTGCTCAAAACGGTTTTCCTCCACGAGAACCGGGAAGCGAACCGGCACAATGGGTAGACGTTGCCGGTTTGCTGATGACTCGAGCCTCCATGAAAAGAGCGATGGACAAAGAAAGCATCGAGGAAATGGAACAGACATTCGATAATGCAATGAAACACTACCCTAATCTACAAAGGGCATGGATAGGGTCCAGATTTAACGACCGTTGGCGTCGTCCGGCGGAAGTCATTGCCGACTATGCCAACGAGTTTGACAGAATGATTGAAGAAGACCGCCACAAGTATCTCGAAGAACTCGCCACCCAGAACCAGATGCTTAAACTTTGATTTCTTTATAAATTTATTGCAAATATATTGCAAACCCCATAATAAATGTTTACTTTTGTCCTGATGTGCCAAGCATCGGGACAAAAGTCGTTTATAAACCGCCCTAACCAATCAAACGCCATGAAAAAGACACTCCTCTACGCGATACTCGCCTTTGTTGCACTCAGCTCGGCAAAAGCATCTAAAACCAATCCCGACATTGGAATTAAAGCTGACACATACCCTATCCTTGACCCATCCCGAGATTGGACAGACGAACGTTTCAAGGAATACGAAGATTCCCTTCTAAAGGCTCTATACCCGGAAGTAAGAGAATGCCATCTACCTGACAGTCTGTTTAAAAAGATGGAAGAAGGAGAGGAGCGTCCATTCAGAGTGAACTCCGGTTCCGGCATAAATAACCCTATAATTCCGGACGTCGCTATAATAAATAAGTCTAATGCTGTCGGTGACATCGAGATAAGATCCGGTGTAACCCCTACAGGTGCAAAGACATATGAGGTTCCCATAAATGTATATCCGGGCATTAACGGATTCCAGCCTAATCTATCCCTGTTATACAACAGTCAAGCTGGGAATTCCGTCATCGGACAAGGATGGTCACTTTCCGGTATTCCCAAGATTACAAGAAGTGGCAAAAATCTTTATTATGATGGTAAATGTGAAGGAGTCCTTATGGACATGTCTGATTCCTTTTTTCTTGACGGAACTCGTCTAATTAAGAGCGGTCCTATTAGTGGCTCTTGCATCACATATGAATCTGAACAAGGAAATATTCTTATAAATGCATATGTATCAGGGGAAACAGTTAAATATTTTAATGTATATTATCCGGATGGAAGCTTTGCTCAGTTCGGATATGAAAGCAATTCCCAAAACAGACTCCATTACCCCTTGGTATTAGCTTTAGACATCCGCGATAACAGAATAGACTATATATACGATGACATAGACAACCACTACCGCATCTCCAAGATTGAATATAATGATTCCCACATAGATTTTAACTATAAGACAAGAGAGGATCCAATCTCTCGGAATTCGGGAGGCACATGGACAATGGAGAGAGAACTTCTTGAAAGCGTGTATTGCTTTCATGGGACAACATTCTTGCATGAATACACTCTTTCGCACTCGCTGCACAACGGAGTCTCTCACCTGGACAAGATAGGTTTCAACTCAGCGAGTGAAAGTTTCAACCCAATCCAGTTCATATATGGCGAGGGTGCGGAAATAGGTGGCAACAGGGCGTGTTATAATTATAATACCACCCAACTCCTTGACTGGTATGAATCCGACAACCCGGATATGATCAAGACCGTAAAAGGTAGGTTCGATTACGACAGCAACAACGATGGGCTTATAGTTTTACCCAACAAGAATCCATATTGGCAACACTACAGGCATTCCACCGCGTTCCGCCATTCGCAAAATCGCTTTGATAATCAATATGGTTCATCGGAACGCATATTCCTATATGCCGGATTGTCAGAGGACTTTGCCGATCCTATGCCGGAATTAGTCACAGGACCGGGATTCATTGACATCCTTTGCGCCGACCTGCAAGGAAGGCAGGAGGAGTCAGTTATAAAGATCAATAATAATGTTATCAGAGTAACCACTGGAGTCAAAGAACATTTAAAATTTACCGTTTACCGTCCTAACCTATATGGCGGTATGGCACTCGCATATGAACGTTCTTACTATTTTCCCACAGTCTATACAGATGCTGACGGCGGTAATAGCATACAACCAAAATTCTATTATACCGGAGACTTTAACGGAGACGGCAAGATAGAAATCCTCGCGGTTTCAGCACACCAGCCTTTCAATGACCCATCGAAACCGACGAATTGCTACCTTTTCGATCTGGAGAATAATAGTCTCCTATATCAGGGTCACGTATTCCCATACGTTGTGACGTTTGTGGGCACAAGTATAACAGATTCATGGGATGCCGCAAACCGTTCAGACAAGCTTATACCTCTTGATGCAGACGGTGACGGAAAAACAGATATATGCCTCATAAATGACACTGGAATTCACACATATACATTCGATGTGGATTCTTCAGGTACAATAAGCCTGAGGCTGTTGGCATCAGACAATGGCACTAAAAAAACTCTGTTTGAGAATAGGCTCGTAATGACAGGAGACTTTAATGGTGACGGATTAACCGACCTGCTTCTATCTTCTTACCGCGGATCCACGGCCTCTCAAAACCAATGGTACATATTTCGCTCAAAAGGTAACGGACAATTCACAAGATCATGGTTTTACGGTACTAATTTCCCTAACGACAGAAGAGAGGGATTCATTCTTCAGGACATTGATTGCGATGGGAAAAGTGACCTGATCAATTATACTAACACTCATTTCTTCACCACGCCATGTGAATTCAACGGATTTGAAGGGACATCCCATACCATGCAGGTCAATACCAATTCGATAATAGTCCCGACAGATATAAACAGCCATAATAAATTCAACCGATTACTTGCCATCAGGGGAGGGATCGTATATAGTTATTCATTCACTCTGAACAAGGCTCGAGAGCAACTTCTCACCGGCATGATCAGCAGCGTCGGATTGGTTGAGAAAAACGAATACAGTTCACTCTGTAACTCTTCATATAAAAGCGGAGTATATACGCATGGCGGCATCTTGCCATTTCCATACGTGAGCCTCAGTGAACCCGCTATGGTAATTTCACGCACGGAGACGCTATGCAATGGTAATTTGTGTGATGCTTCAAATTATGAATACGAAAATGCTGTCTTCCACCGTCAAGGACTCGGTTTTCGTGGATTCGAGAAAATTACTTCGTTCGACAGTCGCGGCAACCGTACAGTTCGGACATATGAGCCGTATAACCACTCCGTGCTTAAAAGTGTAGTGTCTACCGCTTCGGAGACTGTTAATTCATATTCCATTAACATTAAGTCCAACAAGGTCAAGAAAATCCTGCTTAATACCAAAACTGAGAGAAATCTTCTGACGGGATATTCAGCCAATTATTCATACTCCTATGATGAATATGGATTCCCGACATCAGAAATCGCCACACACTCCGACGGTATAACTGTAAAAACTGACTTGTCCTATGGAGGCAGCTCTGAAACAGACGGGGCATACAGTCTCGGTTTCGTAACGGATCGCACCGTCACTACCACTCGTGGCGATGATGAATACGCAGAACGGACGCATTTCCAGGAATTCGAATATAGGCATCCATACGTGGCTGTGAAATATGTCAACGGTTATAAAGTTGAACGTATTGACTACACATATGACGACTACGGTAATGTCACGAAAGAAGCGGTTACACCCTATGATTCCCCTAACAGCCTCACTAAACGATATACCTACACAGGAGACGCGCAGTTAACTGGTGAAACTGACCCTTGGGGACTCACACACACATACACCCGCGACAGCTTCGGGCGAATCTGCGGAATTCAGGATTACACAGGCACCACCTCAATCATCTATGACTCCTTCGGAAGAGAAATCCAAAGAACATCTCCTGACGGGACTAAAAGGAACGTCAATTATGAATGGATTAATGACGGTTCACCCGGAGTGTACAGGGTCTCGACTGAAACAACAGGAAAACCAACCATCTCAGAGAGTTACGATGCCCTTGGAAGGATTGTGCGATTAACCGACACGCGTTTCGACGGAAAAATCCGGAAAATTGACAGGGAATTCAACATCCGGGGAGATCTGGTGCGTGAATCTGAGCCATATACTGGGAACGCCCCTACGGCATGGACCACTTATGAATATGACACACACGGCAGGATGCTGACCGCGTCCGAGCCGTCAGGGAGGGAGACAAGACACGTATATTCGGGCGCATCAGTAAAGACATGGGAGGACGAGGTGGAAATAACGCGCACATATGACTCGCAGGGGAACTTCATGTCGTCCTCGGACGATGCAGGTCCGGTGAGATATTACCTCACTGTCGACGGGAAGCCGGATGTCGCTGAATCTCTGGGCGGGATAATGATATGGATAAACTATGACAAGTACCGCAGGTATAGCAGCATCGGGGATTCCGGATTCGGGAATATACGATATGAGTATGACTCATGGGGCAACGTCCGCAAGAGGGTATGCGAGGGGAAAGAAATAACCTATGAATACGACAATAAAAACCGTCTTAAAAAGATGGTTACACCGGAGTTCTCCACCTCATATACTTATGATGCATACAACCGCCTGACTGATGTAATATCCGATAACGGAACGTCCCGCTCTGTGACATACGACGGGTATGGAAGAATCAAATCCCGGCGGGAGAATGCACCTGACGGGAAATGGTTACTCAAAGACTACACTTACAAAGACGGGAACATCAGCACGATAAAATACACTTCTCAGTCGGGTGAACTGCTGACAGAAAGCTATATATATTCCAACGGAACTTTCTGTGAAGGGAAAGTCGGAGATGAATCCGTATATAAGCTCATATCTGAGGATTCAACTGGAATTCCGACAAAGATTGAGACTGGCGGAATAACCCGTGAATACTCCCACAGCCATGGGTTTCCGACAACTCGTAAAGCGAGTTACGGAGAAAAGGCTCTTCAAAATGTAGCCTATGAATTCGACTATGCAACATCAAATCTGCTATGCCGCAGGAATCTGCGTCACAACAACAGCGAGAGTTTCGAATATGACTGTCTGAACAGGCTTATATCCGCAGGTGACCAGAGCTACACATATGACATTCTGGGCAACATGACCTCCCGCAGCGATGTCGGCAGGATGGAGTATCACCATTCCTACAAGCCACATGCGGTTACGGATTTTTTTCCGGATGGTGATTTTGTTCCCGCCGCGACCCAGGAGTTTTCTCACACCTCATTCTCAAGACCGGAAAGTACGAAGGAAGCGTATTGGAATATACTTTTCTCATACAACGCCGACTTCGACCGCGTCAAGATGGAATGCGACTACGGAAATAGCAACGAAACACGGTATTATCTCGGCAAATGCTATGAATTCATAGATTATGGCAACAGCAACGAAAGACTATATCTTTTCGGTGATTATTACGATGCGCCGGCAGTATTCACCAAGAACAACAATGCCAGTGAGATACTGTTCCCTCTGAAGGATTACCTCGGAAGCATTACACATATTGTAAAACAGGACGGGAGAATCGTGCAGGAAGTTGACTATGACGCCTGGGGTATGCTCCGAAAGCCGGATAGCCACGAATATTACGGAACCGAACCTTCCGATGCCCCCGACCTAATACTTGGAAGAGGCTATACTGGACATGAGCACATATGGGAAAACGGTCTCATAAATATGAACGCCAGACTGTACGACCCCCTGATGTGCAGGTTCCTGTCCCCGGATCCCCAGATGCAGTTCCCCTATTTCTCGCAGGGGCATAACCGTTTCTCATACGCACTGAACAATCCAATGCGCTATGTTGATGAGAATGGCGAGTTCTTCTGGACAGCAGTAGGCATAGCAGCTCTTATCGGCGGGACGATAAATGTTGCGACACACTGGGATGCGATCCAGGCAGGAGGTTTCTGGACTGGTGCCCAATACTTCCTTACGGGAGCTGTCGCCGGCGGTGCGGGAGCTGCAGTAGGCATCGGTGCAGCAGTTGGATTCGGCAGTATGCTCGGAGTGACAGCGGCAAGCTACACCGCGGCAACCACCGGTTTCATAAACGGTGCCCTGTCAGGTGCGGCAGGCGGTGCAGCGAGCGGCTTCATAAGCGAAACCGGCAATAGTCTTATTGAAGGTCAGAATCTCGGCAATTCCCTCCTCAACGGTCTTTGGGGTGCGGGAACAGGTGCAATATCAGGCGGTATTACCGGTGGTATCGCAGGAGGCATTCAGGCCACGCAGCAGGGTAAAAGTTTCTGGAACGGAACAGCACCAGATCCAAGCAAACATTTCTCTACATATTACGGTTTAGATCCTATAACAGGAGAGGTCAAGTACGTCGGCATGACAGGCAGAGATCCGGAAATTAGATTTGCAGAACATCTGAAGTCAAAAACTAACCGTGCTGACTTAGATTTTGTTGTAAAAAAAGGTAATCTCAGCAAGCTTGATGCTCGGATATGGGAACAAAATCAGATAAATAAATTTGGAATGATGAAGAACGGTGGTCAACTTTTTAACCTCCGAAATGAAATCGATCCTAAATATTGGTATTTACACAATATAAATAATAATCCATTCAAAACTAATCCGTTTCAACTATGGCTAAGAGAATCGTTACGAAGATAGGGGATGTTTTCTGTGTTGATTTTCAAGATGGGACCAAGGGATATTTTCAATATATTGCGAATGATCTCACTATTTTAAATAGTTCAGTAATACGTGCTTTCAAGACTCATTATCCGAAAGACATGGACATATCAATAGATGATATTGTCAAAGATGAAATAGCTTTTTATGCCCATACTGTTCTTCGTTCAGGAATTGACCGAAATGCATGGTATAAAGCAGGTAAATCCATGGAACTTGGTATCGGAAAATTGGAAAAAATAATCTTCGGACAAGTAGACGAAAATAAGTATAGTGATAATAAAACCATAGACGTAGACCCTCTAACTAATTGGTCTATATGGCACATTAATAAAGAATTAGTTAATATAGGAACCCTTCCTAAGCATTATATTGACAATATCGAGATAGGATACATATTTTCATCTATTAATATAGTGCACCGCATGAAAAGCGGGTATTATCTCATGACAAACGTAATGTTCGACATTCTTAAAAGAGTGCCACGCCCTGAATATCTTAGTTTTATTAAGTGCATTATAGATAATATAGAATATTTTATATGCTTTAAAGGAAATTATTTTAACAAAGGTATTATTTTTAAAGAAAGTAAAATTGTTAGGGTAACACGAGACGAAGCAGTCGTCAACAAAATTGATCTCGTGCGCAAAAAATTCTCTGATACAAACTGGACACATAGAAATTTCATCACGGAAGAAGAATTCAACTATGTCTGGAATTTAGCAGATAACAAACTATAGACAGTAATGGCTAAGAGAATCGTTACAAAGATAGGAGATATTTTCTGTGTTGACTTTCAAGATGGGACTAAAGGATATTTTCAGTATATCGCAAATGATCGAACACAGCTAACCAGCTCGGTCATACGCGCTTTCAAAACTCATTATCCTGTTGATATGAAAATATCAATGGATGAAATTGTTCAGGATGAAGTTGCATTTTATTCGCATACCATACTTCGTGCTGGGATTGTAGAAAACGCTTGGTACAAAGTAGGCAAATCCCAAGAACTCGGGGTTGATGAATTAAAAAAAGTCATCTTCAGCCAGACCTTAGAATGTCTTGCAGATACTCTTGAATGCATCCCTGTTGACCCTTTGACAAATTGGTTTATTTGGCATATCAATGAGGAAATGATCAATATTGGCTGTTTACCAGAATATCTACATGACATTGTAGAATCCGGTGTAATAATACCTTATTTTGAAATAGTTATAAGAATGAAATATGGATATTTTACAGACACATCACGTGATTACGTAATTATAAAAAGGATTCCGCGCCCGGATGCCATAAGCTATATAAAGGAAGACATGGAAAATTGTATTGTCTATACGTGCTTTAAGGGGGATTACTTTGACAAGCAGATCATACAATCTGACAACAAGTTTATGAGATTAACGCGTGACGAGGCGGTTATCAACCATATGCCCGAAGTTCGCAGGAAATTCTCCGATATTTATTTGGAATATAAAAATTTCATAACTGAGGAAGAATTCAATGCGGTTTGGGATTTGGCCGAGAACAAGATTTAAAATATTATAATTATGAAACCAATAATAACAATTCTATTTGTTTTGCTTCTGGCTGTACCATCAAATGATGCTGCAAGCAAGAAAATACAATTCACATATGATGATGCCGGAAACCGCATCAAGAGGGAGCTTGTCACGATTCAGGAAGTAAACACGCAAGACAGGAAAATGCAGAAATTCTTGACCGACAACAATCTCGACAGTGAGATAACCATCAACACTGACAAGTCTTCAAACCTGATACACATTAACGCTAAAGACCGTACATTGCAGGGTGAATACAAGATTGCAATGTACAGCATTGCCGGATATATGGTGCTGGATAGTCAACTACCAATAACCGGATATGCAGAAGTGGATATAAGTCAACTTCCCAAAGGAGTGTATGTACTTGTAGTAACTAACGGAACGAAATCCAAAGCCTGGAAGATAACCAAAGCTGAATAGTCAGCCAAGACAGTTGAATAATACTTTATAATTATGAAAACAAATTACAGTAATGACCTACAAGTAGGTCCATTTCAAAGATTGAAAAATTTCTTTTGCCGTACTAAAAGCAATAAAAAAATGGAAGCATACGAACCTGCTTTCAACAGCAAGCAAACCGCTTCTTATGACAGCGAGCCGGAAATTGAAATCCCGGAATCCGAAAAGAAAGATGCCTCCACATTGATGACAGAGGATAGGTTCTGGGAGTTGATCGGAAATTCACGCTCCTCCGGCAACATCTATGAAACATTGTCTGCTCTTCCGGACGATGAACTGTTTGGATTCAGGTATTGGTGGGAGCATTTCTGCAAAATATCATACCGACAGGATCTCTGGGCAGCCATATATATCTATCGCGGTGGATGCGGCGACGACAGTTTCGACTATTTCCGTTTCTGGCTCATCACGCAAGGTCGCGACGTGTTCTACAATGCCATGAGAAATGCGGACTCACTCTGTGATGTGTTCGCAAATGTAAGAGATGAAGATCCCACAGACGAAGATGCGGATTACCTCGTGATGGACATACTCAACAGACGCAACAACGACAGCGACTATTACTACCGTGCTTTAAAAGGATACAGGATGCCGGAGGAGGAATTACCTGAAATCGAGTTCGAATGGGAAGACGGAGACGAGGAGTCTATGCGCAAAGTGTGTCCGCGTACTTTTGACCGATGGTGGGGCGAATGCCGTTAGGTGCTAAAGTTCAAACACCCTCAAAACTTTTCGTTTTTTTTGTTGCAAATATCAAAATATTTGCATAACTTAGCGTCAACATCAACCTCTCCCGCCTATGCCGACGCTCTGCCGCATACCCCTCCCCCTGCTTGTGCTCGTTATCACGGCTTTCGCATCGTGTCCCCAAGCGCACGCTGATGGCATCCGGTCGATTCGCGGCAAGTCTCTGGCTTCGGTGCAGATACACACAGCCGACGGAGACTCTTCTGTCATCGTCCTCTCAGACGCCGAGGCTCTGAACATCGAGAGTCTCAAAATCCTTTTGTCTGGCGATACTCTGAAGATGTTACAGTTCCCGGACATGCGTCTCGATTTTATGACCGATTCCACAGATCTGCATCTAAACCGCATCGAGGGCCGCACCTGGAGTCTGACTCCGGAACGTCCGGTTACCGTCGCTCCCTTCCCCTCCAGCACACTATCCTTCCTCGACTCTCTGAGATATTCCCGCTTCCTTACCGAACCGGCGGAGTTCCACGGCAAGTGGACCGTCAACAGAAGTGTCGCCCTCTCGCTTGTCTGCGAGGAGGGCGATACTCTACGCGACGTCACTTCATTTTCTTTCAGTTTCGCGGGTAATACCCGCAGTCTGCGACACATCGCCGCGACATCCGACAGCGTTCCCGCACCGGTGTCGTTCCGCGCCACTTTCTTTATTACGGAGCAGAGCGCCTATCCTGTCGCTGTTTACAGAGAATACAAATGGAAGGATACGGACTTCTCTGCCTTCTCCTATTACCCCCTTCCCGAGCACCCTGCCGATTACGACGTAAACAATAAAGCAAAAGGTAAGAAGCGCGGGGTCAATCCGTCGCGCGATTCCGAAGACGAAGGTTCCAATCCCCTATCAATCGATGAGCTGTCAGTTAAAGTCTCGGGAAACGATGTATCTATCACCTTACCGCCAGATTTCCCAATTGGCAACGGCAACTCCACCCGAGGCGGTAATTCGGCAGACATCTTTTCCGGACTTGTCTCACTTTGCGATATTCAAGGCAGAGTCTATCCATCTGACTATATCGATGGCAATACAGTCAGATTCCATTCTCTGCCGCCGGGAGAATATCTTGTCACATTGCATTGCGGTACAAATATTCTGACCCGAAAATTTTTGATTTATTAGAATCTATCTTCTACAGACTGATGAAACCAATAACGATTTACGAACTAACGAACAACGAACTAACGAATGATGACAACGACAAGAGGCATACACTTTTTATTAAGGGCTATCGTACTGACGGTCCTTACAGCATATGCCGGCATGTCGGAGTCTATGTTCGCGGTGGCGCAGTCGGCCGACAATGCATCGCGGCCTTTCTGGCCTACGGCTGCTGCCGATGAGCGCGTTACGTTGCCGTCACCGGAGGCGGCTTCTCTCCCCGTGGCTCCTGAGCCGCAGGTAGATCTGGCCACCGGTCGCGGCTCGCTGTCGTTTTCTCTGGCACAGTGGCAGGTCGGGGCGCACACGATGTCGCTTGGACTAAGCTTCCGTTTAGGGGCGTTCCACACCGACGAAAGGCCCGGCTGGCTCGGTCTGGGCTGGAGTTTCGAAGGTCTCGGGGTGGTGACCCGGCGCATTGTGGGATTACCCGACGAGATGATGGAGTTTGAACTGCGCGAGAAGAAAGATGCCGATGTAGACTATGTCCGCGACCTGGCACGCTGGCAGAAGGATGCTTCGGTCGACCGCTATTCTTACCGGCTGCCC
>CAMYSW010000016.1:0-16492 GCA_947297425.1 uncultured Porphyromonadaceae bacterium | reverse complement strand
AGATAACACTATACTCTTGACATCTTCCACACCCACCGGGAAAATCCGCTGATCCATCGATAGTCGGACGGCAACGAAGAAGCCCTACGCTTGTATATGCAACCAATGCGTCCGGCAGTATTTCTCCCGAAACACTATGCCGGATGCAAGATATTACATATCCACGGGCATCTACCGTTGCTCAATCCCTGACTATCGATAGAAATTTTGCGAGAATTTCAAGCAGTCAAGAATCAGCGCGGATAAACGCGTTTTATTAGTCGCACCCGCCCTCAACCCCGCGACCGGGGCTTCTATGCGGTCTGCACCTGCAAAATTAGCGCAGCGATTTGATTGATGCAACTTTTTTGCTTTAGAATATATGAAATTTTGTGTGATAAATTATGGTATTTTCGCCGAACCTATTGCCTTTGGCGCTTTGCTCGGCAAAGACCCCCGCACCATATGGAGGCTATAAACACAAAAAAACTGCCATCGGCAACGTGTTTGCCGATAACATATATCTATCAATAAATTAAATGATTGAGTCGATAATGGGATTTGCAAGATGCCCTTGGTATTTTGAGAGGGCAGAGGCGGGCGAGGTGTTGGCATCGAAACCGTTGTCATTCTGACGATTGCCCCACTTTACGCTTTGGGCTTCAAGCGCCATCACCGAAGGTGTGGGGGATTGCCTGCGTTTGCGGCGTATCTTCATGACGAGTCTTTCGATACAGTGATTCAGATACCCTTCCGCCCTACATTTGTGGCAGTACCATTACACGGTCTGCCATTTGGGAAGGTCGTGCGGGAGCAGCCGCCACTGGCAGCCTCTGACCAGAAGATACAGGACTGCCTCGAATATGGAGCGCAGGGGATATTTGCGGTGTCTGCAATCATTTTCAAAGAATACTTTGTCTATATAAGACCATTGACCCTCGGTCAGATGTGTCTGATAGAAGCTGATTCTATGCATACTAATCATTTTTCTTCTACAAACACTCTGATTGAGGGTTTGTTATGCCTCTAAATGTTTAATTTGGCTTAAATCCAAACACTTTCTTAAATGACATGACACTGACCATATTTCTCAGCCATTGGCTACCGGTTGCGTTATAGTATTTTTACACCTCAATACCCCTCTTCATTGAACATACTTTGCGATTATGGTTTTGGTAATGAAGCGAACCAATCTTTTGCTTTTTGCAAAAAGCCATCAAGCCATTGTGATGATTTATGGGGCCGGTATTTGTTCGTACTTCCAGACTATGTCATCCACATATCGGGGCATGGATACATATGAGGGTGATAACACATCGCGAGCCGAGTTGTAAAGAGCATATTCGGTGCCTGTCAAAGAGCATATGAGATGAGAAACATTTGCAGTACTTAAAGGCTTGCATGCAGCCTTTGCAATCTTGTTGTAGAAATCGGGAAAGCTTTCTCGAAACTTGGAGTTGGCATAAATCAAGAATGGAACTTCTACATGTCTTGGATCACGGCCAAGAAAATTATCGTTGTCATCATATATATTTTCACCGTGATCAGAGAAATATATCATAATGGTAGAACGTTGGGCCGCATTGACAACGTCGATAATCCGGCCAAGTATGAGATCGGTATAATATATCGAATTGTCATACTCTGCGACTGTGGCCGCATGGGATGGGGAGAGTTTGAAGTTGCGTTTGATTCCAAGAATCGAGTCGGCGTTAAAAATGCTTTCCGCCAATCCTCTGCATTCAACTCATTTTCCTTTCGGAGAGATAGGTCTGAAAGTTAAAAGGGCTTTGTGTAAACTTACCGATAGTTGCAAGAAAAGACTTGGATACTCTGCGAGAGAAGTAAAGACAGACATCATCGAGCCGTTGCTAATCCTACTTGATGAAGAGCTTGGGACTTCGATGCAATATACCTTCAGTGCGGAAGTGACACCTCACTGTGAAACCGGAACCAAAGGCAATCGGGAGCGGTATGACATAATCGGACAATCGGAAGAGGATTGTCCGGTAATAATTATCGAGGTAGACACCCATCGCAGTGACCAGGTGTCAAAGAAAGTGGTGTCACGTATACAACTTATCCGCACACATCTTGTCAGACTGCAATATGAAATCTCCTACGTGATGCGCCGCTATCAGTTTTATAAGAATTATTACTGCGCTCATATCGTTTTATGATTAATCAGTTCCTCAAATCTTTTGACATATACAGAAATCAAGGCATCTTTGGCTGCCTTCAAGGACTTGCTGACCATCTGTCTGGAAACACCAAGTATATTGCCGATTTCTTCCTGACTATTATTCTTGACAAGCTTCTCAAACATTATCCTGCTTTGACTTTGAGTCCACCCTGTCACTATATCATCAGCAAATAGAGTGGAAACCGTCAGCTCTTTATTAACATCCTCCCAAGGAGTCTTAATGCATAAACGACCCTTGCCTATGGAGTCAAGACATTTGCCTGATAATCTATATGCTTCGCCGTCACTTGTGGATAGTAAGTCCGTTTCATAGTCTAATGTTCCGATACCAATTGCCATGCGAGCATCCCATTGATGATTATTACCTGCAAATTTATTGGCGCGGATAATAGCCCGTATCGTAAGTGCCATATGCAATGCCTTGCTTGGTTCTGCAACTTTCACCTGGAAACTATCCCCTCTGAAAATCTCAATATCTGTTTTACCCAAAGGTGACAGCAATACCGGCAGGGACTGCAACATTCGTAACATCGTAGCACGCTCTTCTGCTGTCATTTTTGTGGAATCCACAATATCTCCTGTTATTATCGCTCCGATTTTCATGACTACAAATATACGGATAAATTGCAATGTTCACAACCAATTTTGGTTGATTTTGCAAAATCAACTATTTTTGGTTGCCTTGTGTGCAACTTCTGGCGCACACAAACCTCGGAGGAGTATCTGAATTTAGCCAGGAAAACAAATATTCTTGGCCAAGAAAACCGCGACATCTGAGGTCATCTGAGGATATGAAAATACATAAAAAAGTCAGTGGTCAAGGAAATAACCTCTTCTTAACCACTGATAATCAATTACTTGCGCTATTAGTATTCCTCCTCGTTGAAGAGATGCGAATAAATTACCTATCAGATAGTTAGCTTGATTTTGCAGAGAATAGACAAGCAAACTTTGCTATAAAGGGCGATAAAATGCTATTGAGGGTATTTATTTCATTTTTATTGATTGGCTGTAGCTGTATTAATTGATAACGGTCTTTAATCCTCCAATGGTCAAGTACGAATTTTTTCGTTACTTATCTTGTTCAGAGAATATCTTTACAAATGTGATAATAGAACTTATGGCTTTGCATACAGTTCATCTGCTCTGAGGATAGAGATTGTGCAATCGGAACCATGTTTTGTGAAACCCCAAAATCTTCTCTGTAATGGGTACAAGATACCGCACAATATGGAGAAGGTTTACGTGGCAAGTTATGTTTCTTGTATAAAACACATAACCTTTCTCCCCATGAGTCCTGCTTGCTGAATTTGCATAAGAAACAATTGCGAATTTTTACACCACGTTTAGAAAATTCTTGAAAAATCTCTTTGAATGGAGTCGCTATCTCGGTTATGTAATAATGGACATTGAACGGTAACTTCTTACCTACTTCATAGCAATGGCAATCAAATGAACGGAACTGTCCTTGGCTATTTAACCAAAAAACTATTGTGTTTTTTCGACTAAAGCAGTCTTCATACTCATCGGAGCTGCCGATTGGGTCAAATGATTCTACTTTATTAAAGTTATATAAAATGATATTTCTGTCGTTAGAATAGCTATAATTGTAATGCTCATCCCTTACAGCCGTTAACTTACAGTTGCTGATTATATTGTCAATTTGTTCTTCTGATTGAATTGGTATTTCAATAATACGAACACCATCCTCGATTTTGTCCTCTGTACATTTATGAGTAACCATAATTTCAATTAGCACAGGAGGTATTTTGGGATTTGTAGATGATGTTAAAAGCAAGTCTGCTCTGTATTGATGGTAGGTCGCTTCTATCTCGCAGGTATCATAATATCTACGCAAATCGAATACAACAGGTTTTTCACCTTCACATTTGGGAAAACCAATGAACGGACATTCTACAGAGCAAATTGCTTTAGCATTGTAGGATAGCAGAAAATGCTCGGAAGAAAGAAATGCTTCTCTTATCTTGATCTTCGCTAACTTATGAAGGTATGATTCATAAGAACAATTTCCCGCATTTTTATGAACAAAATGCCATCTACGCACTTTGCCCATATGCGGATTCATCAATTCCCCACATATAGGGCAATAATATTCTTCGTTACGTTGAGCAACTGAAACATTTATAAGATTACCGCTTGAGTTATTAGCGTAGCTGTAATTTTGAGAGAGGATTTTTGCCATACTATTATTATTTGCCTAAAACGTTGGGGATTTTTTGAATAGCTCCTAAGCTAATGGTTGTTTTTGTCTTTCTTCTTCTTTTTCTTTTCAACATCCCACAGATATGAGAATGTTCGCGCTCCAATGTTTATAGAAACAAGAAGTTGTTTCCCTTTCTTATGTTTAATGTTCATGTAGCCAATTATAGCATCTCCTGGATGTATTGAGTTAAGTTTAAGATACCCTTGTTCCCTTACGGCACGGTCGCTTTTCATTCTGTCACCCAATGTCTGTAATTGCATGTTGGCTGCCATATTTGCCTGATATGCTGCATTAGCATCATAAGAATTATTAATGGAAGTATAGGCATACCCATTTGGCGAGTAGGAGGTGCTATAAGTTGTTGTATATCCTGCTGATGCTGCATTCAATCCAGCAGAAAATCCATACAATATCATTGCCCATGTTTGAGCTTTTTTTATTTTCTTTTGAAATTTCTCGTTCGTATATACTTCCAATGAGATTGTGTCGCCTTTATTTGACAACAAATCAGCAAATACCTCTTCCGGATTAAAAGTCAAGGTTGAGTCTTGGTTATTGTTTATGAAAAAGCCAACTTGATAATATTTTCCATAGTCATCCTTATATTCTTCATTAGTCATTCCCACAGTAATACCATCAATATTTCGATAGGCCCATTGTTTGCCATCGTTATATTCCACAAATGATGTAGTATCATTCTCAGAGATGAATGTCTGAGCCCACATAATATATGGACTTAGAAGAAATGACATTATAAAAAATAATCGGTTCATAACCATCATATAATTAAAAACGTGAGCGACTATGCTACGTCTAAACTGAAGGTCGTAGGAAACCAATTGATGCAGATGTAACAATAGTAGCCCACGCTATATGCGTGAGAACCACTATGCTATCTCTTGCATCTTTTTGAAAAGTCCTACGTTTTCAGTTTACAAGATGAGCATAACGCTTCTTATTATGTAAAATGTCGTGCAAGCCAAAGACTTACATTTGCAAAATTACAAAATTATTTTGATACTACTGCAATCAGACTATTACTAATTTTTATCGTTTTCCACCCACTCCGCGTTTGGGCTGAGACGGTTTCAGCATCTTATGGGCTTGCATCATGCAGCGGTAGGCGAAGCGGCGGTCGTCTTCATTTGGATTGCGTCCCCATGGGAGGTCTGATGAGGTGCCTCCGCCACCGCATGACTGGGCGAATTGGGTTGCACCATCGAGGTAGCCGAGGAATAGATACATCGCACACTTCAAAATCTCGTTGGGCTGTTCGGCGATTGCTGTCAGAAATTCTCCATCAATCCCGGCTTTCTGTTCCGACGGCATAGCTTCCAGCAGTGAACGCACATCGACAACCATTCTGGCAAAGACGGCATCAGTGAGCCTCATGCGCACCTGCTCCTGATTCTTTTCAGTAAATTCGTGGTAATTCTTTTGCGCCGAGTCTCGCTTCTCCTTGACGGTGTGCAGCTCATCCTGCAGTTCGGCAAGTTGCCGGTCAGCGAGCTTGAGCTTGTCGCGCTTGTTGGCGAGTTTCTGTCCGGTAGATTCAAGCTGGGATTCAAGGGAAGCGATACGGCAACGCAATTCGGAAACACTTCCGGCACCATTCTCTATGTCAGACTCCAACTGAGCTATCTCGTCATTCAGTTCGACTTCCAGCCTTTCAAGATTTGTAATCATGGTCGTAAGACCTTTGACGCGCGTTTCGGCCTTCTTGATTTGTTCTTCAAGTTGACCCAACTGCCCTGACTTGTCACTTATAAGAGTTTCGAGCTGGGCGTTTTCACGATGAAGGTCGCGATTGTATTCAGCGGTCGAGCGATGGCGTGCGCCTGTCACTTGGATGTCATCGCCACGGTCAAGACCGTATTTACGGTTCACTTCGGCAAGTCGGGTGTGCAAATCCCTCATGTGCTGCCGCGCCTCGATTTTGTTCTTGCCTCCGAGAACCTCCTTTGAGCAGAGGCGTCCGTCGGCGGTCAACGGCACGAACACACAATGCGCATGTGGTCCCGTCTCGTCAAGATGAACGATGAACGAGGCTACGTTTTCCTCTCCGAATTCACGGCATACAAAACCATAGATGTCCTTCGCCCATCGCTCGATTTCAGGTTGCCGCACAAGATGACCGTTGGTCTCCTCATACTCGTTCAGCGCTTGGGAGCCGAAAGCCATCTCACGCATCCGCTCACGGTTGCCGCCGAATACGACCATGGCTGTATGGTTGGATACGGCGGTCACTCGGGCATCCGGTCGAAGATGTTTTTTGATTATCTCCTCGACTCTGTCGCCGATACGATGCGATTTGTCGACGGTTGTTATCACTCCTCCCGGCCCGACCTGAAAATTCAAGGCGGTGCGTGAGCGGTCATAGTTGTGGTCGGGATTCTTGGCCTTGCGCTCGAAGAGTTCATCGCTCCAGTTGCACTGATGCTCGTTGCTGACATTGGCATCGACTGATTTGACAGGCTTGAAGTCCATCATCTGTTTTGGTGAAGACATATAAATATTGGCGCTTTTGGTTATGGTTTGGTTGGAATTGATTATACAACAGAGGTGCTTGCACGGTCAGTCTCCTCATCGGAGTTGCCAACCTTCGCATGAAGGTATATTAGGCTATACCCTCATAGGTCTTATTGCAAGCAATCTCGCACTGTCTTTCCGGATGCGCCCGACATCTATTCAATAGCGGCCTCAAAGTCCGGAATATGCTGTTTTGTGAAATTATAATCGGTAGAAATTTGATGAAATGATGAAAGCGTGTCTAATTCGCAGTATTACAGCCCAATTCAATTCATCATCAGATAATGTTGAATGAAAGGGAAAGAATAGGAGGCTTCTCAACATCCACGAATCCATTTGATGAGAGCCTACGACACTGTAACTTGCTTACTTTCTTTCCCTTCATTTATTCTTTCATCAATTCATCAAAATAAAGACAAATTCAGAATAAAATCTTTGGTAACGGTGTAGTATCTGCCGACAGCGGTCTTGGCGGTGTACTTCGCAGGGTACATGCCGACTGAATAGGTGCGATAGGTAAGTGAGTTCGATACCGGCTTGAGGCGCCAGTAGATTTGCAAGAGACGGCGTATCTCGCTTGTGTCGGCACGGACATTACGGTAGGTGAGTAAGTTGGCGATGTCGTTCACAACTAATGACACCGATGATTCGCCGGTACTGTCCATGATGTCCATCAGCAGTTCGGCAACCTCAAACTCAATCTTGGAGCGGTTGGAAATCACGATGCGATTGAGAGCGGCTGTGCGTAGTCTTTCAGGACTGAACCACATTCGGTTTTCACATTGCACCGATAGTTCTCTCTGCATAAGGAAGTGGAGAAACGCCGGAATCTGTGCCACAAGTTTCTTCATGAAGAACGGGTCATCAGTTTCCAGAGAATTAACCTTGCGTACCCAGTAGCGAACTTCCTCACGGTCGATTACAATGGGGAAATGCTCATTGTTGGAACACAGGACGAACTTTCCGAAGAAAACCATCTCGTTGCGGTCTTTGCCTTTTGACTCCATCTTGTAGGATGTTGCCGTACTGAGATTCTTCAGTCGCTCGGAGTCTTCACGCCGAGAGAGTAAGACTTCATCAACCATGATAAGCAGCTTCCCGGCCCAGTCGGAATTGAACTTACTGCGGAAGTCCTCGTTGGTGTTGAAGGTCGCGTTGTCCTGGAAAATTGCTTTTAGCAGATTGAGGAAAGTTGTTTTGCCGGTGTTGCGTTGTTCCGATACCAATATCAATATCGGAAGTTTTTGAAGCGGCATCTGATACAGCAACTGGATATAGTCAAGACCATACTCGTAATGCTCCTCAAAGATGTGGTGAAGCAAGCCGTCAATCGCGCTCCAGTCTCCCGGCATCGGCTGATGGGATATTGGCTCATAGAGATTGTAGGCGTTGCCGATTATCTTGTGGTAGTCGGTATGGCTCGGAACGGTACAGAAGCAGTCATACTTCGGCACATCATTCAGATAGTCCTTTCCGAAGTCAGCCTTGATTGTCGAAGCCTTCCAATAGACAAGACACTTACAAGTGGTTCCGTTCGCCTGCGGTCGATTGACTTCACGGTAATAATCCGTACCGACCCGGATATAGGGGCACTCGCTGTCATCTGGGTTCAACAGGTCATTATGCTCCACTGGAATGTCAGAATACTCGACATCCACCACCTCGGTTTCTTCATCTGATGCCACATCATTGTGAGTGGTTTCATCAACATGAGCCGGAAGCAACTTGATGATGTCTGAGAGCGTCAACATATTGCACCGCCTCCACAGGCAAATGCTTCATACTTGAAGCGTTGTAGAAATGTGTCAACATCATTCTGTGTATACCAGAACTTATCCCCGTGTCGGGAATAGGAGAGATAACCATTATCCCTGAGGTTTTTGAGATAGCGGCTCTCCACACCGAGCAGTTTCATCAGCTCCTTGTTGGTGTAGATGCGGCACTCGTTTGAAGTGCCATTGCCTGAGGTGCTTCGTTCCTGCGATTCCTCAAGCAGATGGAGGATTCTTTTGAGCATATCCTCCGCTGTGGTGATTGTGTTACTTGATTTTGGCATTTACGTTATCGTTATTCTTTTTGCGCTGCGGATTCCTCCGCCATTATTTTCAAATCGGCTGCAAAAGTATCTCTTTCGCCATCGATTTAGAAATATTGCGCACTAAATGCCCTGATATTTAGCACGGTATAACTAAATCACACAATCGGCACTAAATTCCGGCACTCTGGTATCCAAGATTACGTTACAAAAGTCAGATACAGGCATGAAAAAAGGAGGCTCTACACCTCCTTTAAACTTGGTTGGATTATTTTGTTGCTGACTAACTGATTGTTGCCAACAACAGATTATAATTCGGTGGAATCATCAGATGGCAGGAAACCGATTCTCTTTCGGGGAGTAGATTTCTTCATTTGTAATTCAGCGAGCGATTCCGAAATAGCATCGAGCTGGGCCTGGGTTTCTTCGTTGATATCATTCTGGTCAGCCAGAATCTCCTCTATATATTCCTTCAGATGATTTACACTCTTGCGCAGCTGCTTGAATTCATTCGAAGGCTGCATCAATGCTTGACGCACCATGACAAAGGCTCTCATTATGCTGATGTTTACTCGTATTGCAGCTTCGCTTCTCAATACACTTGACAACATCGCAACACCTTGTTCGGTGAATACATACGGGTTTGTGCGACGACCGCCATAGGAACTTGCTATTCCAATTTGGAATTTCAAGTTTGAATACTCCTCATCATTCAGTTGGAACATGAAATCATCAGGGAAACGCTCTATATTACGCTTGACTGCTTTATTAAAATTACCGGTGGTGACTCCATAAAGTTCAGCCAAATCACTATCGAGCATTACGCGCTGACCTCGATACTCATAGATTTTGGATTGGACGAGTTCAATTTCATTCATTGGTATTGGGTTTTATTTGTGAATATTATCGCATTGGGATGATGTTAGTTACATTTCTTCTGGGAGGAAGGAGTAGTGAAGTTTTTCAACTTCGGCGGTGAGGGTTTGGGGGAGCAGTTTTGCATAGACCTTTTCGGTGATGTCGGTAGAGCTGTGCCCAAGCAGACGGCTTACAACAGTCATGGTAAGTCCATCATTGATGGCAAGCACGGCGAAGGTGTGTCGAGCCGTATGAAATGAAAGGGGAAAAGGAAGCTCCAACCGTTCACCCACCACTCGCAGTGATTGGTTGATATTTTTGGTCGCCGTATTTCTCGCACGGTAGAATGCATACGCATCGTTAAGACTGAGTGAATCCTTCACAAGGTCGAATACATATTTACTCCGACGAGCCATCCCCTGCCACTTGTGGAGTATGCGTAATGCTGGCTCCGTAAGTGGAATTTTGTGGCGTTTACTGGTCTTAATCAAGATCTTACTCAGCTCTTTCTTCTCAAAGTCTATGTGTGTCCATTGCAGTGTCATCACATCTACAATGCGGAGACCACACGCATGAAAGGCAAAGAGGAACATTTCAATAAATTCCTTGCGGCGAGGCTCTGTATCGTTTTGATAAAACTCCACGAGTTTGGCAAGTTGCACCTTGCTGAGGTTGTGTCCGTCGAATTCCTTCTCGCCCTCAGCTTCAAGCGATGCCTTTTCTTGAATACGCATATCCTGAATCGCCGCATTGACTTCGCGGTCAATCAATCCCATCTTACATGCTGCCTCGCATCCTTTCAATATTGGTGTCAGCGAGTGGTTGATTGTGGCATCTGAATTATTCTTGAAATCACGGCGCCATTTGATGTACTCGTCAATCAGTTCCGGTGTGACTTCACCTATATATAATCCGTCCGGCTTATAAGTTCCATTATTGGTAGCTCGCAAGAACTGCTGGAAAATGTTCATACAGCTTTGTCCGTTCTTATAACGGCTGTAGCCAATCTTGTTACGGCTGTATTCGGAATCAAGACGCTTCAATACGAAGGTAATGAAATCCTCGCCTTTATCCTTTCGTGTAATGGGCTTGTCATCGAGAAATGCCGATATTATTTCCTCAGAGACTTCCCCGAGATGTACCTGATGATATTCGTTGAGAGCTGCATCAACCTTATTTACTTTCATCAAAAGTAGATTGTTGAACCTGATACTGTCTGGCACGGAAGCACGAATCTCACCACGACCATTATTGCCGTTAGGATTCCAGTCATCCACTTTCACGGAAATATTCATGCCCCGGCGCAGCGGTTTCCCACTGAAAATGTATTCTATCTCAATAGGATATACCTTCGTCTTATCGTAGCTCTTCGGATAGCGAAGTCTGAAATGTCCCAGAGGGAACGGTTTCTTTTGTCTGCCCATGTTTACTTGTTTTAATACTCACCAAGATTGGAATATGGTGCAAATCTAACGAAAAATAGATAAGTTAACAAATTTCGGCGGAGCTAAATATCTGAAAATAGACAAGTTTATTTTGCGGTAAAAGGATATAAAAAGCGATTGACAAGTTTATCTTATCGCTTGCCAATCGCTTGCTTATTAGTTATTTATGTCTTAAAATCGGGCAGATTTTATATCAATACCCCTCCTCGTTGAAGAACGATTTTAACATTGATTATCAGTTGGTTAGATGGTGTTTTCTGACTTAAACACAAACATTTTTTGCCCTCTGAGGCGATGAAACACCAATGGGGAATATTCCCGTACAAACAAATACGACAGATACAAACAAATCGTACAAACAAATTCCGGAGCCTCAAAAATATTCCTATTAGAAGACGGATAGTAATATTCCTTAGAGAAGATGAGTAGTGTCATTCGGGACAACATTAAGCTCTCCATTGCATTTGGCTTATCATCTAATCCCCTAAAACCGGTATCAGGGAATTGGAAGGGATTATGGCAATCCGATTCCGTTAACATCTAACGTTATCTAAAACTATTAAGTCGCAATATTTGTTGATATAGGAAATAATTTATAACTTTGCCGTTGAAATTAAACGTTATCAGCCATGCTACTACGATTCGCAGCCGAAAACATAATGTCTTTCAAGGATGCCGTTGAGTTCAACACTTTCCCTTCGAGCAAAAGCCACAGTCACGACTGGCACAAGGTGGTATGCAAGCACGCCACCGTGTTGCGTATGACCGCTATTTACGGAGCCAACGGAGCGGGCAAGAGTAATCTGCTTAAATGTGTCTCGTTGCTCAGGGCAATGGTGATGGTCGAGAAACTCGGAGACATACAGATATCCGATGACCTCCATTTCAAACTTGACAGGGAGGGATATTCTCGCCCATCCGAGCTGGCCGTGGAATTCTTTACGGGAGATCGGGTGTTTTATTATCATGTCGTATTCAACGGCATGAAGATATTGGAGGAGGACTTGTCCATAAGCGGAAAATCAAAGGACACACCAATCTTCACGCGTAAAGACAACAACATAGAGGTATCCACGGAATTTTTCACTTCAGGTGGAAATGAGAAATCCGCCGATGTTTTTCTCGATGCAATAAGTCGCGTAATCCGGCCCGATATGCTTGCTCTGTCTTTCTTCGGACGTTATTACCCGGATGAGTTGCCTATTGTAAAGACCGCATTTGACTGGTTTCCCCAGCTTCAGGTGATAGCACCGTCCATGACCGCTGAAGCGTTACCGTATCTTCTTGAGAAAGATGCGGAATTCGCATCTTTGGTCAATGAGATTGTTCCGGAACTCAATACCGGAATTTCCTCCCTCCGGGTCAATTCGATTGTGATAAATGAGGGCGATGTCAAGGACAACGCCCCTCTCCGGGCAATGTATAATGCCGCCAAAGCGAATCCGGGCAAGCCTCAGACAGTTGACCTGTTTACTATAATAATGGAAAATGGCGTTGTGATGTTGAAATCACTGATGGCCGTTCATGTGAATTCCGACGGGAAAGAGATTGGATTGAACATCCGCGAGGAGTCTGATGGCACACGGCGACTTGTAGAGTATATGCCTCTGTTGTATTCGATTCTCCGCAAAGGCGGCGTGTTTGTAATAGACGAGATTGAGCGCAGCATACATCCGATAATGATCAAGAGCATAATGCGCAAGATTTCGGAGAGCCGGGATGCGCAGGGTCAGATTATATTCACTACCCACGAGAGTTGTCTGCTTGACCAGAATATTTTCCGTCCCGACGAGATATGGTTTGCACAGAAAGATGTGAACCAGTCAACCCAGCTTTATCCGCTGAGCGACTATAACATCCACAAGACCGCCAATATTGAGAACGGCTACCTTAACGGACGTTATGGAGGCATTCCTTTCCTTTCAAATCTTTCAGACTTAAAATGGTGATATGATAACTAGACGGAAAGACTATACAAAACGCGAGCCATCGAAGGATGCCAGCAAAATCTATATCGTATGCGAAGGCGCGGAGACGGAGAAGAACTATTTCAGTTTCTTTGAAGGTTTGTCCTCCAACCTGCAATTGATTGTTATTCCTCCCGATGAAGGCACTGATCCTTTAAAACTTATGGATTTGGCAGAGCGTATCCTATTGTCTGAAGACGGGAGATACTCACTTGATTTCAAGCAAAAGGACAAAATATGGTTTGCCATCGACACAGATTCATGGGAAAGAGAGGGTAAGATTCAGCCTCTTCGGGATTTCTGCACAGCCCAAAACGACGGTATTGTCCGTAAGTTCAGCGAGGTGAAGCCATATCAGGCATGGAATGTCGCACAGAGCAATCCTTGTTTTGAGATATGGCTTTACTACCATCACTACAACACATTACCGGATGAGGATGCCGTTAAGGAATGTCCGTCGGTGAAGGCTTTTGTAAACGGTCTTATTGCCGGAGGATTCGACTTTCAGAAAGATCCGGCACGCCTGGATGATGCAATCAGGAACACTGAAACCAATTTTTCCAGACAGGACAATGGAACCCCGGCTTTGTTTTCCTCTGAACAATTTTTACTTGGGAAGGAAATATTCAGTTTCGTGGGATCCGAGATTCGCAAACTCAAAAATAAGTTAGGCTGACACACCACAAATAAATATGAGATCTCAATTTGAGGTCTCTTCATTTTTTTTGGCGAAAGCTACGGGAGGCGGGGCGGTCTTCCGGGTTGTCGGCGTATGCCGTCAATGGGTGACGGTGGACGAGCCACTGACACCCATCGACCGCAACACGCCTGTGGGCAATGCTGAACACCGACAGTCGGCAACGCCTTATGGAACGGCATCGGGGACGCTGCCTTCACCATAAGACTCAATGCCGCCTTTCCGTGCTCCGGAACGCATTGCCAAATAAGGATTTTTCCGACCGCCCCTCCACCCGCAGCTTGATTGCAGCCACCTGAAAGAACAGTGTCGCAATATCTAGGACTTCATGGTCTCCGGTATTGCGACACACTTCTTTTTTATCGGGGCTGTCACAGTGCCAATCATTAGTTTTACATATGTTGCCGCAACAGCAGGGGCCATTATGTTCCCTTGGGCTTTCCTGACGGGGGAGCCATTTGAATCAAGACGTACCATTGACAAGTGGGCATGTATGGGTTGCTTGACTTGACTGAACGTGCGGCGAAGGGATATTCTTACGGCTTCGGCATAAAAAATCTCCAGACCTCCTTTCGTCGGCTCGTATTTTTTACACCGAGGTTACTCGCATCTCGGCATATATCTTATAAATATAGCCGTCGGTCATGTCAACTTTGAAAATTTTGGCGAGTCGGCCGATTATATCTTTGGCTGTAAGGTTAGAGCCGAAACAGTTGGCGACCTTGAAGGCATAGCCCAGTTCTATTAGAGCAGTCTTGTTTGCCTTCCAGTTCAGCCCTAATTGTTCAAGCATACTATCTTCACTGACAGGACGGAACTCCACTTCTTTGTAATGTATCAAGGTCTGACGGACGAAGCAGAGAGCTTTGTTGATGAATGAGGTGAGTGCATTGTTTACCTCCTCACGCTGTGTGGCTGTCTGAAGATGGCTTATCTCGACTTCCACAAACAGCAATGCGGTTATCACGCATCCTTTATGCGGTTCTTTGATACACAACTCGCTGACCTGAAACACGAAGTCCTTATAGGCTATGTGCAGGTTGTCGTTCTTCCCCTCGGTCAGCTTTTGGAAGAACTCGGTCTCGGTAAGTGAAAATACATCCATTTATCGGGGCTGGGTTTAATTGTTTGACATTATGTTTTTTGTTTCGTCTATTAAACCACGGTCAATCACAAATGGATTATATAATTAAATGTTAAAATGGAAGTTGCGTGTTTTCAGTAGGTTAACATCTGTGGTGTGCAATATTTTTTAGACTTGTTAATTGTACGTTTCGGTAAAACTTTCCCCAACTGGAGAATTATACACCAATCATAAAATAAACACATAGCGAAAAAGTAAATTTGGGCAAAGCGTAGCGAATTAGCTGATAGAGCGTTCGTTACGCTTTGTTTTTCTATGGGGCAGAGCCAACGAGATACCACCTCGAAGCCAAACGGTGCAGAAGTTCAGTTACCACCTCGTTACTCCCATAACGGGTGCAGATTTCTTGCTAAAAGGTTCTTTTTCTGCGTTTTGCGTTGATTTACATAGCTGTCGGTAACTCACTAAGAATTAATTTTGTAACCAAAAAAAGGAGTGAGTTATGCGAAGTACATTCAAGGTATTATTTTACGTGAAGAAAGGCAGCGAGAAGCCGAACGGCAACCTGCCTCTGATGTGCCGTATCACGGTGGACGGCGAGATTAAACAGTTCAGTTGCAAGATGGACGTTCCCCCACGGTTGTGGGACGTGAAGAACAATCGTGCTTCGGGCAAAAGCGTTGAAGCGCAGAGAATCAATCTTGTCGTTGATAAAATTCGGGTGGAGGTAAACCGTCGCTATCAAGAGCTGATGCAGACGGACGGTTATGTCACCGCCGCCAAGTTGAAAGATGCCTATCTCGGTATCGGTGTCAAGCAGGAAACCTTGCTGAAACTGTTCGAGCAGCACAACGCCGAGTTTGAGAAGAAAGTCGGGCACAGCAGGGCGCAGGGTACATTTACCCGTTATCGGACGGTCTGCAACCATATTCGGGAGTTTTTGCCCCATACCTACAAGCGTGAGGATATTCCGTTAAAGGAACTCAACCTCACGTTCATCAACGACTTCGAGTATTTTTTGCGCACGGAGAAGAAATGCCGTACCAATACCGTGTGGGGCTACATGATTGCGTTGAAACACATCGTTTCGATAGCGAGGAACGACGGGCGTTTACCCTTTAATCCCTTTGCCGGATATATCAACTCTCCCGAAAGCGTGGACAGGGGCTACCTCACCCAAACGGAGATACAGACGCTCATGGACGCACCGATGAAGAACGCCACCCACGAGCTTGTACGGGACTTGTTCGTCTTTTCGGTGTTCACGGGTTTGGCGTATTCGGACGTGAAGAACCTCACTACCGACCGCCTGCAAACATTCTTCGACGGCAATCTTTGGATAATCACCCGAAGAAAGAAAACCAACACCGAATCGAACATCCGCCTTTTGGATGTTCCCAAGCGTATCATCGAGAAGGGCTCAAGCCGAAACCCCGGTGCATAGTTTTTGGGTAAAGTGTTAAATTTGTGG
>CAMYSW010000015.1:0-16679 GCA_947297425.1 uncultured Porphyromonadaceae bacterium | reverse complement strand
CTTATTATATTTGTAGAGAATATATGATTTTGTCGTTTTTTACCGGACAGCAATAAAATTTATTTTTCAATAGCGTAACCTTTTTGGGTTTGGTTCGGATTTGTGTTCAAGACAAAAGAAAAAGCAGCTACGATTGGATTCGTAACTGCTTGACCTTTAAAAGGTGGTCCCACTTGGGAAACTCCACTTGAAATATATCCTGTAAATCAAAGATTTCTCTTGCTTGCTCCCAGCATCTCCAACATCCGCTCCCGAGGCGCATTGCATCGCTCTGCTCCGCCGAAGCCCGAATCACTCGCAAGTCCTCTCACTTGTCAACTGCAAATATAACGAATTTCTGAGTCTGATTAGTGCCATCACATAGTTAAAGTAAATCAAAACCTAGAGTTTTGATAACTCATCTATCAACGCAGGCCTGCGTGGAGTACGTGATTTCTGTTCTATTACAATCTGCTCCGCCTCCTTTGACCCTCCATATCTGATAAGCTTTCTTATATATGCGACACCATTACGGTATGAATCGCGACTGGAGGCTCTTTGAAAGTAATTTCTAACGTCAGCAGCATACAATTTGATTATTTCCTCTCTGAATAGCTTTTTAACTTCATTGGGTGCTTCATCAATTTCGTAAATAGATGGATCCTTTCGTATATAGTCCATATACTCCGACCACATTTTCTCCTGTGTATAAATGTAGAGGAGCCGAGGAAATGCTTTTTTCTTCTGCGTCTCGGCTATCAATGAAGTTACATAGCTTGGCCATTCGTTTTGAGGAACAAGAGACTTAAGTACGGAATACATCGAATCCATATAAAATTCCTTTTCTCCCCATCTGCCACCATTGAAAAAGAAATGTCGGGCCAACTTGAGTTTATTATCTCTGTCTCCGATCTGTTGATAGACCCTATACTCCCATCTATGCCAATCGGTGACAAGTCCGGCATAATCGGCATCATGATTTACTCCTTCTTTGGCAAGCCTGAGCACCTCGTCATAATCTGCCTTATCCCATACAATTTGAATAAGCCTCTTACGAAAATCCGGATTAGACACATTGTCATACATAAACTTGATTTGATCTTCCTCACTGCCTCGCCGTGACATTATTTCAAGTTTGTATTTCTGTGCCATCTCAGCATTATGTTTTGCGCTCCAATTATCGTCATCATCATTGGACTTGATGGCATCCAGAGCCTTGACTACCATATCCTGTTTTTCAGGAGTATCAGCAAGTGTGATTGCCATTTCAATCCAATCCCACCACCAATCCCATCCTTCGAGATCTTTGTCCTTAAAGCGCGAAAGCGCGAGATCAAAAATTTCAGATTTAAGATTTTCCGGGAGCAACTCATCATCACATAGTATATGCCATTTTTCAAAGCAAGCACTAACTATAGCGCCTAATTCTCCGGCACTGTCATCACCACTGTTGAGAATATCCTCAGAAATTGAAGCAATTCCCATGAGCACGGCCACAGCAACCTCCCATTGGACATTTTCCATTGCCTCATCCGCCTCATCAAGAATGCGAGTCACAGCACGATTAAAATCGAAGGTGGCCCGATATTCAATGTAGCCATGTCGGTCCGAATAATCCTCTATCAAATCCTCAACCCGTGAAGCATATTTTGCCGAATCCGGTTTAAACAGCGTCCCCGCTCCAAGCGCGAGAAACCTATCTTGAAGCTGTTTACTGTTGCAACATTCTTTTCTGATGAAATCAGCAAGTTGTTTCTTATCGAGCTTCGACAAAAGCAAATCTAGCTTATCTATATTCCTTGTTGACATTTTTCTATGTTTATGAATTCTTGTTAGCGGATTTCCACTCTTTAGCGACCTCGGTCAGACGATATTTCTGTTTGGGGTGCTTGAGTTGATCTGGATAAAGTCGCTCGATGGCACCATCCGATAGGGCCGGGGTGAGATAATTCTCTCTAAATCGTTTGGCGCTATTTAAATTGAATAATAACATTATATCTTTGAGAGACATGTAGTCTTCACCCATCAATTTAATCAATTGGGATACTTGGGTCGTACTTGGGTCGTACTTGGGTCGTGCTTGGGTCGTACTTAGGTCGTCCTTAGCCGGTGGTTGAGCGGTAGTTGGGCGGTAGTTGAACGGTTTGTCATCTTCCTTGGACGGCACTTGAGCGGTACTTGAATCGTCTTTTACAGGTCGTTTGAAGGTAACATACACGAATCCTCCATCCCAACGCCAGGAGGGTTCTTCAACGCCTTGCTCGCGGCAGGCTTCGATGATGCGGCGGATGCCGCTGCCCCAGCTTTCAAGGAAGGTTGAGCGGTAGAGGGCGTGTGCCATATTCCGATTATATGGGTATGACTCATGCGAATCTTTGATAGTTTCGGCTGTAATTTTGGGTGGAAGTATGCCGGGGTTGGCTATCTCAACGCGGTCATCATAGACAGCGATACTGATTGTCAGATTAGCCTTCTCCCATTGGCGATGTGCCAAGGCATTGATTAGAGCTTCTCTCAATGCGCTCACAGGTACTTCAAGACGCTCCTCTCTCATAAGGCTTCTGTTCGTGATCTTACCGCTGAGATTAAGATGCTTGAAGAGGAAAGCCATACCTGCGTCAAGGAGGTCGAAGAAATTTCCTTCAGCACGTTGATTGTCGATGAATTCGAGTTTATCATTGCCGAGGAAACGCGCCAATCTTAACTGGAAGTTATCGTAAGGGTAAATGTTATTGGAGAAAAGCATAGCCGCACCATTGGTCGGCGCTCCATTGACAGTCAGTTTCCATTTTGCCAATGTGTCCTCAATCGGAGCTGTCAGAGCCGACTCCGGGATTCGTCCGCCTTCCACACCAAGCCTGATGCAACCAAGAATCCTGTCACGGTTCAAATCAGAAAAGCTGACACCCCTTGCCGGAAGCGACTCCCATGAGTATGAATGAGGTTCATGAATGCGAATCCGCTCATCATACATATCACGAGGCATAATCTTGGTAGTACTCTCAATCTTGTAGTACGGTCTGCCACGGAAAGTATAAGGTTTCTCTCCCCATTCCCAACCATCAAAATGGAAAGCAATCACTTTGTTACCCGGATATTCGGGCACATCGACATAAATTGGTGGAATATCGTAAGCCGGCTCCAGTCCCGCAAGAGACTGCGCAATCTCTCGCTTGGTATCATCGGTTACTTGTTGCCCGACAATCTTCAGCGACTTCGGCGCGACACCGAAAATCAGCCATCCGCCCTCGGTATTGAGAAACGCACACGCAGCGTGCATACCGTCTTTCAGTTCGCCAGTAGTCTTTTTCAGCTCCAGAGTCCGCGACTCATCAGAAGCAATCAGTGCCTTTATATCGTCAATCGTCATCATTCTTCAATCGTTAATCTGAATATCAAGAGCGGTATCGCTAAGTCGAATCTCATATCGTTTATCAGATGCAGCCGAAACATTTACAGGCATATGACAACGCGAGCCGCTATTTTTAGCAATAAAAGTTTTATCGCCAAAAATTATCTCTTCAATGTCAAACGCATGGAGTTGCTTAAAACCAGCAGGCAACAAGCGCCCAATTTGCTGGTTCATGATATACGGCAATTTATCGGCGTTCGTTTTACTCTTATGTTCGGGCTTGACCTCGGGCCATAAGAAGAAAAGATAATCCCTTGCGCGACTCATAGCCACGTTCATTATGTTCTTGTTGTTTATGTGTGTGCTGCATCCTGAATATATGTCAGGATAATTCATTACGACAATCATAATATCACACTCTCCTCCTTGGAAAGAATGAGCAGTACCACATTTTACCTTACAGTTTTGCGTACTAATATCTTTTTGCTCAAGCAATTGCTTTATGGCTTCTTTCTGCTTTCCATAAGGAGTCACAATTCCGATAGTATAGTCTATGGTCGGATGATTTTTTGAGATTTCTTTTGCGATATAAGCTGCAAATTCATATGCGAAAATCGCCGAATATACATGCACCGGGGAATTATCAACTTTGTTCCAGCCATATAAATAACTTAGCATTTCAACGTTGAAACCAATGGCATTTGCGGTTTCTACATTTAGTCCTTTTAGATTCAATGGCTTTTGCTTAGTTCTGTTGGGATTAGTCTTTAAAAGCCCATCATAGCAGAACTTACTTACCATTCCACCTATTTGAGGAACTGATCTGTATTGCGTATCCAATGCAGTTACCGGATATTTGAAAGTATTCTCCTTTGCAAGCTTGAAACTTGACAAGCCTACCATATCATAGATATTGCATTCTTCAATATCGTGAGGAGTTATTGGTCTAATCTGATTTGGATCACCAGCAATGATAAATTTATCCGCTTTCTTATTTAATAATAAGAGAGTAATGTCGATTACATCAATCATTGAGGCTTCATCAACAATAATGTAATCCCATTTCAGATCAAATATATTTTCAGAGAATTGTCCTTTCCGGACGGTATCATACGGATATCTGGCTATTGTCGTTATTATGACATTTTTATTTAAAGACATATCCATATTATGTCTGTTTTTTAGACAGCCATAATGTTCCTCTGCCAAGATGCGACTTTCGGTTACACCGTATCTTGATGTATACTCTCCTGCAAACGTATCAGTACACAGCCTTTCCGCTATTTCATCAGCAGCCCTGTTTGTAGGTGTTAAGACCAGAATATTAATCTTATAATTTGTTCTGATTAAATCCGAAATGGTCTTGACAAGTTGATATGTCTTGCCCGTTCCGGGAGGACCATAGATAAAACTAATGTTATCAGGCAACATCGTTCTCAGATTTGACGCCATCGTGTAGTTATTCTGTAGCTTTCTGAAACGAGATACAAGATGGTCTGTAAATCCGCCCATACTTGTGGCTTGAATCTGAATTCTTCTTCCTTCTATTGGGTTGCCTAAATCGGTTGAGCAGATTAAGTCTACACCGGTTTCATCAGCCTCAATGACTCTCGCATCTACCTGATAGCGTTTGCCATTAGTGATTACTGAAACTATTTGGTTATTGTAATCAGCGAATGACATAGGTATATACCCGTCTGGAGATATTAGGCGATACAGATTCTGATCCGGATTAATTTTACACCAATCATGGAAATCTAATGTAACTTCTCTTGCCGAATATGACTTCTGGTCCTCCAAACAAACATCAAGCCGATAGTTAAACCATTCAAGAGTATATTTGGGCACTCTATTCAACATTTCACGACGGCTCAACTTTTCACGAGCAGTACGTTCTTGTTCTTTAGCCTTTCTTAACTCTTGATTTCCAGTATTCGAGCGAGTATTGCGATTATCACCGTAATCGTTACCGCTTCTTGCTGACGAATCATAAGCATCTCCGTATTCAGGATCAGTTTTGGGCGTTTCCTCTGGATCGAAAGTAGCCCCTTCGTCTTTTACTAAAGGCTGGTCAGATTTGGGCGCAACAGGTTGCTTCTTTGCGTCCCTTTCCCAACGCTCATAGCTCTGTTTCTTGAAATCCCCAGGATCGCTTTCATCTGATTCATTATGAGAGTTACCATTGTTGCTTAAGTGACCATCATTTTCAGTATGATGATTATGCCCATTATCCTCCTCTCGATGGTCATCATGATAATCTCCTGTTTTTGAATAATCAGTATTTTCTGACGAATTTGGATTCTTTTCAGGTTCTTTTTCTTCAGAACCAGGTTTCGAATTATTTTCATTAGAGGAGTCGTCCTCATCATTTGCAGCCAATTGTTCTACATCCGTATTGATTTGAGCTTCATCATAATCATCAACAGACAACCCTTCCTTATCATCTTCGCTTAGATAATTAAGGAAATTAGTAGGCAACTTATCTATCTCTTTAAGTATGACCTTAAAATCCTTGTAGAAACAAGTCTTGATGACATTAAAATCGAACGCTTTTAAGAATGGGAATTTCTTTACAATCCATTCGATAATATCACCAAATGCAGCTCCATTCCAATTCCCCACATACCAAAGAGTATCCAATTCTTCAGTGTATGTCAGCAAATCAGCTGAGAGAGCATCATTCTCAGTCCAAAAATATGATATTGAATTACAAATTCGTATATCTGTATCGGCTAATTCTTTCTGAATTGTTTTAAATTCCTCTTCCCAAGTTTCAGGGTTATGTCTATACGACAAATATAACAATCTCTTTGTTATCTCTTCTATTGCCAAATGGTCGATTTCACTCTTGTCATCGTAAGTGTGGCCAAAGTCATCATTTGTCAATATTCTAATCTGCAAGATTTCACACAGCTTGTTATAGTCATCTTTTCCAGATGGCATCTTGGAAATGACTAATTTGCTAAAACCAAAATTATCTTTTAAGATACTATGGTTTTCCGCCCATTTAAGTGCAACAAGATTTTTGATGGGTTCCCAACTCTTTTTACCACAATACCACCGCGCTTCTTCTCTAAAGTTTGTTACATATCCCTGCTTTATCCATGCAGCAAATTGTTCAGGATGATCAGTTGCAAATTTAATCATTGTTTTATAGACAATCTCACGGAATGCAGGATTCTCCGTCTTTAGATAGAGAAGACAATCTTCAAACGTTAAGGCACCCTTTAGCCCTATGAGATAGCCTTTGGGGATAGTGACATCAGGTAAGTTAGAGTCTTTCTTGCCAATTGCTGCAACCATCTTACACAATTCGTCTATTCTTGAATCATACAAGAATCCAGGACGCTTGTTTCCCGATTTAGTTGGTATGCATCTTACATTATACAGTGTCTGCGCCGTTAAAATGGAATCATATTGAAGTGAATATTGCCCGCTATTAGTGGCTACAAGAAATTCACGCCAGAAGTATCTTGAAAATTTTTCATTTTCAAGACATCCTATAGTCCCTTCTGAAAAATCATTACGCACTCCAAGTTGCCAAATGAAGAATTTCCTCAAGTTTTTAATATCACCATATTCGGCGTATTCTTCACTTACAAATGAAAGAGTATTGACTTCATACTTCATAAAATCGCATAGAGGCTGATATTTGCTGCTTAAGTACAACTTATCACTCTCTACTTGATTCCCTCTTGTAGTATAAAGTATAATCTTCTTTCCGTCAAAGAGTTTCTTAAATTCATCGTCCTCTCCATCTTTGCGATAATCATCAGCCAATGTTGCAATGATTTTATAATGGTCAGTTGAAGACAAGAATTGATCCTGATTATCAATGAAGAATCGAATCTTAGTATTCCTATAAACTCTCGCGTCACTTCTTAGCTTGCTAAAGCGCCTACTAATCTCAACGATTAACTTAATGACATTATCTTTTAACCTGCCATTATCGTTGCATTCCTCAATATATAAGTCTGATACCAGATTATTGATAACAATTTCAGGATAAACGGATGTGGAAAGTCCCACAAAGGAACCGGACACAAGTGTCTCCTTCACTTTGCGATAAATTCCATCTTCACAAAGCAAATATAAGTCTTCTAATTGCTTAAGCCGAACCTCATCATTATCATTTATCCATTGCGTTATATCATTTACATACGGCGCCAGATAAAAGACAACATTCTTTCGCTTATAGTTAGCCAGATTAGGAACAAGCTTATTTAAGATGATATATTTTGCGGTTATATTTATACCGAGGGAAACAAATAATGGTCTCCAATTTCGAGGATTACCATCTTCAAGATAGCGATCTGAAACGAACAACGGATTCTCGATGAAGTCTGAGATCAATTCATGAGTATTGTTAGCAATTGTGAAATCCTCGGCAGAATACATTCGTTTACCATCCGTCTCGAAAGTATCAAGAGAAGTTAGAATCGGAAGACCTCTCAGTTTCCTTAACTCGGATTCATCTGACGTAAAATCTACTATCCATCGCCAGAATCGAATATTACGGGCTTTATCAATCGTTATATACTCCTTTACTGCTTCACGATTAGAATCTCCACCGATATATTCAAGGAAATTATCCTCAGCTAACTCACAATTACCCAATGACAATAAATACTCTCGATCCAAATCTGACTGACAGTAATCCGGATGGACAGAATCAAGCAATCTAATGGGGACTATATCTTCTTTGATTATGTTTGTGAGCAAACCTGACGGCAAATAATGATCGTCTGATTTATCACATAATACGCCATCTGAAGATTCAGGTGACGATACAAATATTGAAGCTTGTTTAAGGGTGTCAATATCCTCTTTGGTAAATTTTGTGTAAATTTTGCCAAAGTATCGGTGGAACAACAGGTTGTTATTTTTAGTTGATAAAGTTTCGTCATAATCCTCAAGATTTTCAATTACCATATCCCTTAAGTAAGAAATCAAATCAAAAAACTTGATACCTACTTTATCAAAATAGTCACGCCCGTCTTTGCTTTCAAACAGCGGACGATAAATGTCGTCCAAGACAGTGAGCTGAGTGTTATCAAACCAAGGCTCGTCACATAATACATCTATCTCATCAGAATGCTGATATACAGTAACGTCTGATAAGAAGTCATCCATTGCATTACCATCATCTTCTCCTTCATAAAACAATGGTATTTCGCCGAACCGTTCACTCTTAAAACTTCCTGCTATCTCATTACGATGGTCAAACAAGAATTTAAGGAACTCAAAACTAATCTCTTTGGTATCAATCAACTGAATTATCTCTGACCAGCATCCATTCAGGCATTTATTGAAAAAATCTGAGACAGAGAATTTGTTGGCAATAAATTTTGATGTGAAAAATTTACGCATAGCCTCTCGTTCCTTACCTACAAACGTCGAGAGGTATTCATCATCAACTACCCAACATGATTGTTTAGGAAGCCATTTCTCATAAAGAAAGTTTCTCCAATTATCATCTTCCCAATATAATTGCATAGAAAGAGGAACCAGTTCCTCGTCCGTTCCATCATTGGCAAAGATAACCAGTTTCGATTTTAATTCGCTATCTAAAATTATCTCTTTTTCAATTTTTTGGAGAAAATTATAGAATGCGATATTCGTTTCTTTCTCGTTTATTGACCCTATTATATACTCTAACCGTTCTTCAGGGGAGATGATTTCATCCCAAGCTATTTTAGCTGAAATTGGAACAATAGAGTTCTTTGTCATGAAAACGGTCAGAGCCTCCCAATAATCAGAAACGTAAGTACTATGAATGAAATGAATCCACGCGGAGTCAACCCACGCTTGTTGTCTAAGCTCATCACCAAAATCATCTTGAACATATAGGTTTGCAGTTCCTTCAACCACTTCACCATTATTCAAGTATATAGGCATCGTAGATGGAATCCCTTTTGTATATGTCCTGCCATTACCACTCGCTGTGGCAAGGAAACCAAGGAAGTTTACACTGTCATCTTTTGTCCGAATGCGTTTGGCGTAATTAGCAAGATCAAATTCACTCGCCAATTTATCAGCCTCATCGACAGAATTGTATGGTTTGAATGCAGTTGAAATACGAGAGAATTGTTCGCACATGGCCTCTCTAACTTTTACATTTAGACGAGGCAATTTATCCTCGAACATGTAAAGATACTCCAGAGCCTCATCAATATTTAGAAATATTGATTTACCTGAAGATATCGTCATATCCTCTGCAAGGAAAATAGAATCGTTACATTCAAGTTGATAATGAATTAGAGAGCTGCGAAATAAGAAATCATAATATCTTATTGCATTTTCCGTGGATTCAGACAGCCATTCCTTGAACTTGGTATTGCATGAAATTTGGACATAATCGTCCTTATTCAGGATAGTAGAATTGCTGGAAAAGCGAGATATCAGTTTTTGGGCATTTTCATTCAGCCTGATATCAGGATGAGGGAGATACAAATTCCACAAAGTTGACTTATTACATACTTGATAGAAGTCCTTATCAGACATAACGGGCTTCTCAGATATGATGAAGTCTCGAGTCTCAGATATTATTCTATCTATTGAAACTATGCGATATACTCCGTTGTCATCAACCGGGATGCAGGGAAGCTTTACAATTTGAGCTACAAATCCTCTCATGAAGGCGTTCCGATAGGGATCCACATCCTTAAATTCGGGTAATATATCAAATACGGAGCCTAAATCATACCCATTACCTTCTTCCAATAAAGAAACCCACCAACTTGCAAATTCTTTTCCGGCATCCTCAAGAAGTTTAATGTTCCATTCTAAGTCAGGGATACTCTTTCGTGAAGCATCTGGTACAAAATCAGCATTTAACAAGAAGGGGACATGAAGTCTCTGTTCTGTGGGAAGATAATTATATATCTTAGCGTCCTCAATAGGAACAATCTTATTGCCATCTCGTCGCACTGCAAACGAGATAGAAATTTCTGGAATTTTTCGGGTATCTTATTCCCTTCTTTTATACTTTTCTCAAGGATTTCTTTATAATCATCGCCCACAGGAATATGGAGATCGTCTTTAATTATCCATTTCTCCCTGTCTTTGGAGACACTAAAGGCAGTGTCTCCATCAATTACAACATCAACGTGATCTACATGTGGAATGAACACAAGAATTTGGTCATCCGAAAATACCTTCTCAAGATTTGGCTCGTTCTCTCTTGCATCTCTGATGTGACGCAAAGCAAAGAAGACGTTCATGCCAGAGGGTATGCTGTTAAAGACAGATTTTATCTCATCATCAACTTCATCCATCGATGTTGGAATGGGCATATACTGCCAGTTCCTCTTATATCCTCCGGGCTTATTGATCTCCTTTTCATCGAACCTTAAATTCCAACCGCCTGAGCTCAAGAATACATAATCGTTATTTACAAAGACGGACTTAAAGCCCATGCCTTTGTAGCCGATTGTTTCGGTATTATCTCGTTTTTCGCCCTCATTAACAGTACAAATCGCGGCAATATTTTTAAGGTTGAAAGGAGCTCCTGAATGAACTAAAAACAGATAGTTTTCAGTTAAGATAAATTTTACTTCAACAGGAATCTTATTATTGTTTATATCCTTACGGGGGTAATCGTTGGAGTTCTGAAGTAATTCATAAATGTATGTATGGGGAGCACCAGTAACTTCGCGATTAATCATTTCCTGATTCTGATTTGCATCTTTGCGAATAGTTCCCCTCTGTCCCTTCTTCTCATCAAGACGGACTTGCAGCATCTGCGACTTATCGACTTCTCTGATATTTCCGGTGCATACAAAAGAATAATTCGCTTCAGAATCACCCTCTATGCTCCAGTCAAATTCATAAAATTCATTTTCGGTAAGGTCTGTGCGTGGGATATAGATCTTTGCTTCGATAGGTTTGCCATCAAAGTCCTCAATGCGTTCACCAGCAGTTCCGCGTAGGTCATCAAAGTAGCCACGAGAGCCCTCTCGATGAAACGTACCGATGATATATGTTGATTGAATTTCTTCTTTTATGTTGTCGATAAAACTCATGTTCTAATTAATTGTGACGGAGAAGTCATTTATTTCTGATTGAAGCGTTTATATTGTTGCAACCCATATTGCAAAAAGATTAGTTTTGTGATTTTCATCAATTAATAAGGTCTTTTGCTTCTACATTCAGTATTTTAGCAATCTTGACGAGCATCTCAAGAGACGGTTGAGTTGTATTTGAGCACCATCGAGAAACTGTGGCTTCATTCTTGCCTAATTGCTCGGCGAGCCATTTACCTTTCTTGTTTTTCTCTGCCAAAACTACTTTTAAACGATTGATACGGTCGTTCTCTATATCTATTGAGTCTATTATCATAGGGACAATTTCTTGATGTTATTTGCAAGGTTAGTAATAATTCTTGGATTAACAAAGGGTCATGCTGTAAAACATATTGCATTCCAGATGTGTAGGGAGCTATTCCCGGTCTTTTTCTCGCCAATATGAATCAAAGTCGTTGGCGAGAGAAACAATCTGGCGGTTCTCTTTTACGAGCGCGATGATGGCTTGTTCCAGTTTATAGAGAGCATGCATTGCTTTCTTTTGCTTCATGTTGAATTGATTAAATCGGTATTCAGCGATTACGTCGTAATTCAGTGAAGTGTTGGCGGATTTGCTTCACGACTGAGTCATATTCTGCACCTATAGTTCGGTAATGGGCGTTGAGAGAGGAAAGCTTATCAATGAAGATACGTGTATTGTCATCAATATGATGAACCTTGAAAGTCTTGCCAAAAAAGCTGCATATTCATAAATGATGATAGTGATGCTACTCCAGATTGTTTGTGCATTGCCATGAGGGTTGCCTCTTCGGTGGCATTGAAGTTTACTGAGCAACGAAAAGTTGTTGCATCAATTTTGGACGGTTGCCAGATTTCTTATTTTCTTGTTTCATGGGGTATATTTTAGTAGTATGGCTGGAATCTGCCAACCGCATGTTTCTTAATGGTGATTACGACTTTGGAGTAATCGCAACACTAAACATTGCAAGGGTTATGAGGCACTAATTGAATTTTGCGTGCCTCATAACATACCTTGCCATGTTCATGTGAACATCCGAACGGATAATCAGAAGATTGAATTAGAGTACAACGCAAAAATCAGTACACTGTCATATTATGTCTGACGCAATGAAAGGAAGCCGAGCGCCGGTTCTTGCCGGGCATCCTTGATATAAATGCGCGTTACTTCCTGCGACTTTCTGCGTGACATACGTACATTTCTATAACATATACCGCAGGAACAATGGCTATCGAAATAAAAAAGTTGGGAAAAGTTGGGAAAAGTTGAGAAATATATTGGAAAAGTTGGGAACTGCCTGACAATCAGAAATCTTTTTGAGTATCGGGGTCGTTCTACTTGCACAGAGGCACAAATGCTGACGGCGGCAGAGTGATGATGAGACATCCGCATACAGACAAATATCCATCCCTGTCTGCATATCGCAGAGTGCCAGCGTAATAATGTTGCAACATAGCAACGTTACAATGTTCCAACATCATAATGTACCAACATTTCAACGTTGCAACATCCGGCTATGACTGTCGACCAATGTCGACAGACACAAGTAGGTGTGTAAATAGCTGTCCGGCGACAGACGTATGTGACAAGGCTTAGATCCGGAACGATGCCTGAACACAATTTATATGCCGGTTCAAATGATTCAGGCAGAACAGTCCCGGACATGGCTATCAAGCCGGGCGAACAGTATATGTTTAATATTATTTTCAGAAATGTTATGGACTACATTCTTATTGAACGCGCCATATTCAATGCCATTGTAACACGGATAACTGAGTATTCGGCGAAGATTGAAATGGCAATGGGCAATCTCGGCTGCCATCCACTCGGCAACAGGGTTGACAATGAAAGGGCGCAAAGACTTCTCCATCGCGGGAAACGGTCGTTGCAGTCGCTGCGCTCCTCCGGCAAAATCGGCTACACCATCATTGACGGCAAGGTGATGTATCCGCTTAAAGAAATTGAACGTTTCATCTCCCAGTCATACAGAAAGGATGGCGGATAACTTTCAGGCTATATCCGGTGATGAAATCGCCCGTATATTCCACGCCCTTGACAGACTCGATGACGGAATACGCGACATTGACGAGCTATGCGGAGATTACAATCACGGGCGATACATCACGGACAGGCAGCTTGGGGATATTCTCAACGTGAGTAGGCGGACGCTTGCCAACTATCGGGCTAAAGGCGAGTTTGGATATTACGATCTCCCCGGCAAGATACTGTACGACGAGAAAGAAATCGAGCAATTTCTGCAACGCCACTATCTGCCGCCATTCAGAACTGATGATTAGACACAATCCACCCCGACTGCGGAAACGCGGCCGGGGTGGATTATGCTATTTTATGATGTATGATTATTTTTGAGAACCGAATTTAGCAGCTAAACCACCTATCTGTTCCGCGATGGATTTGTCTATTACTTTTGCATAGATCTTGGTGGTACGAATGTCGGAGTGTCCAAGCATACGAGCTATAATTTCCATCGATACGCCATTGGCGAGCGCAAGACAAGCGAATGAATGGCGCTTCTGATAGAATGTCAGGTGACATCCCAGACCGCACTGTTCGGCTATGATTTTAAGGCTGCGGCACAGGTTACAGGTCTGCGGGACGTAAAACAATCTTCCGTCCTCGCCTTCCCCTTTGTATTTTTCGATAATGCGGAGAGGTATGTCAAGAAGTTTGATATGGCACTCCGCCTTGGTCTTCTGCCGTGCGATGTGAATCCATTTGGAACCGTCTTCCTTTGTGACGATGTTGTCTTCCGTCAGGTTTGCCAGATCTGCCCTTCCGATGCCAGTGAACACCGAAAAGACAAACAGGTCGCGCGTGTGGCACAGGCGGTAGGTGGGCAGTTTGGCATTGAGCAGCTTTTCAAACTGTTCCCTGTTCAGGTGGCGATGGTTGACAGGCACTTTCTCAATCTTATGCCCTGCAAACGGGTCGCGCTTGAGTATGTGCTTCTTCAACGCCAGCCGTGTCATCTTGTGTAGCAGGATAAGGTAGTCATTGTAGGCAGACACCTTTAACCGCAGTACGGTAAAGAAATAGAACGTGAAGTCGGTCATGAACTTCATCGTCAGTGAGCGTAACGGAATATCCTCCAAATCATACTTGAATTTCAAAAAGTTAAATATATGCTTGCGGGTGGTAAGATAACGGACGTAGGAATGCCTTGTCCGATCAATGCCCACACGTTTGGCGTATTCCCCGTTATATTCGTCAAACAGGGACAGCAATGTCTCTTTGACATCGGATTTCCCGGTGACGGCATTCTTGATGATTTCTGCCGAGACGAAGCCATAAGAGTTCACGTTTCTTTTGTAGGCGGCCTTCGCTTTCTTCTCCAAAGCCTCCAATAATGAGTTCAGCCTGTTCAACTCATTTCTTTTTTCGCCGGTGATGTTTCCGGTCTTACGGCCGTCCGTGAATGCCTTGCCCACTTTTGCATCCCATAAGTCAGGCTCTATTTCCAACCCTGTGGAATACTGGCTTATCTTCCCGTCAAGGGTGACCCGTCCCATAATCGGACATCTGCCGTTTTTCTTTATTTTCCGGCGGTTGATATAGAACAACAGTTTGAATGTGCTTCGCATGGCTTACCCCTCCATCATTTTGGTTATGTACTCTCTTTGCTTCATGCTCGGATTGACTTTACGTTGGCTATAATCCTTCAGAATTGGAGACGGGGCAGTGTCAATGCCCGATAAGGTAAACTTGCCCCCGATAATATCGTTCAGACCGTCCATGTCCTTGTCTATTTTATCCTGCGTGACTTTCGCATACCGCTGTGTGGTGGTGATATGCCGATGCCCCATGATTTTACTGACGGTCTCTATCGGAATCCCCTGTGACAGACAGATGATGCTTCCGAAGGTGTGCCTTGCCTGATGGAATGAGATTGGACGGTTGATGCCGCACATCACGGACATCTTTTTCAGATGTCTGTTCATGCTCTCTTTGGTCAGCATAGGAAGGAGTTTCCCGTCGCTGTCCATATCCTTGTATTTTTCAATGATATTCAGCGGTATCTCCATCAACCGGATACATTCGGGCGTCCCTGTTTTCTGTCTTTCCGTATGAATCCACAGACTGCCGTCATCCGCTCTCACCAGATTGGCGGCTGTCAGGCTCCTCATGTCGCAGTAACAGATACCCGTCCAGCACGAGAACAGGAACATGTCCCTCGTGAAATTACGGTTGGGGGTGTCATAGGTAGTGTTCGCAAACCTGTCAAGCTCGTCTTCTGTCAGATACATCTGTTTGAAAACAGGTTTCTGCGGCGCATAACCTTTGAACGGGCTGAAAGGGACGATGCCGCGGAACACGGCAAGCATCATCACGCTTTTCAGGCGGTTAATATGTCCGAGTATGGTCTTGGGCATGAAACGCCTTGTCGTGCGCATATACATATCAAACGCCTCGATAAAGTTCTCATCCAGCTGCTTGACAGGCATATCCGACACATGGTATCTCTCTTCCAGGAACTCACCGAGTATCCGGCAGGTGTTCCGGTAGTGGTAAAACGTGCTTGCCGCCCTATTCACCCTTACACGCAGGGCATAGTCGCTGTATGCTCCGCATAGAGCTTCATGATGGTATCCTGAGTCTCAGCCAGACCTTGGAACACGTTTCTGACTTCCTCCGCTTTCACGACATCCTTGATATCGGTAAGTTCGTTGAACCGCTTCTGCAACAACAGCAGTAGCCGTTCAATCTCCCTGTTTGCCATTGTCGCCGCCTTGCTTTTGCCGGTGCAGCGTTGGGCGGTGGCGTTCCACAACCGCACATCGATTTTGAACTTGCACGCGAATTGCGCGATGGAATTGACCTTTCCCCTGACGGATATTCTGCCCATGAGCGGAGAAAAGCCGTCCTTGTCCTGTACGCTGCGCTTGATGTAGAGCAGCACTTTCATTTCTGTTTTCATGCGTTACTTTTTTGATTGCAATTTTACTCATATCTCGCCTGTTGAACGGTATGAGAATCAGGCAGAACGGCGCAATCAAAACCGGATAGGTTAAATCTGTAGGGTAAAGTAAGATTCCCGGATGGAAATACCTTTTAACTGACAGTTTATCCCTTGATTGACTGCATCTAAATGAAATGAAAACAGGTAATGACTTGGTAGCTGAACAGGTTCGTTATTCTACCTGTTTTTGCTATTTACCCAACTGCGCAAACCAACACAATTTTGCTGCTTTACAACGAATTGCAGTTCTTTTGCCGGATTCCTCTATTGGTTGCATTGATAGTTTTCTATCTATATACGGGGTTGGCATTCATAGACGTGTATAAT